>CAYONE010000210.1:0-1501 GCA_964405245.1 uncultured Paludibacter sp. | reverse complement strand
AAAGTGATTCTAAAATTTGGTCTATCTTTTCCATATCGCTACTGTATTTATTTGCAAACCGTTAGCTGCAAGCGATTACAGCCCACGGCTAACCGATTCATATGCTTTACTGTAAATATCCTCTTTGTCACGTCTTTTGCATTCGTCATAGCAACAATCGCAATGCCAATGATAATCGCTTCTATGATTATTACTTGCATAAGCTGAAAGCCAAATTTTGCTTTCACATTCTTTACGCAATTCTTCATCGGTCATCATTACCATTTTTTTAAGGTACTCTGTTTTTGGCTTTCCAGAGTTATCATTTCCTTTATATCTCCCAGAAAATTCGCCAGCAGCTAACAAAGTGTTTACTCCATTGGCTATTTCGTTTTCGCTTGATAAGTTTGTTGTTTCCATAATTTTTATTTTACGTTTATAGTTTGTACTAATTTATACGCCAACGGCGCAAACACTCGACCGTTATAAAACAGTTTGCTTAGGGTTGTCCTTGCAAGTGCCACATAACGGAGTTTTTCCACGTTCATCAAAAGGGTAAGCGGTGCATTCATCGCAAACCGATTTTATAACATGCGGTATAGTTAATAATTTTACTAACCACACTGCAAATTTTTGCATATCGTAATAATCAAGTTCGCCATAATCAGAAGAATCCATTAAAGGATATGTTTCTGTTATCCATTTTAGTAAATAATCATGTCCAGTCATATTATTAATTTTAGTGTTTCAAATCCGTAAAATTACATAACCATACCGCCCAATCGTTATGGGCAAGCGAAAAACTGTTCACTCAAGAAATGCAAATCTTTCATTGTCTCGTGTGTCTTGTCAATACGTTTTTTTCTCATTGCATTTATGAAATCTTTTACAAATTTATTTTGCATTTCTGGATTAAATTTGAAACAAACTTCACTTGCAACCGAATCAGCATATGCTTCAACGGAATTTTCAATTTGTCTTTGGTTAGTTGGTCTAACTTCTTGTGTATTTTCCATATTTATAAAGTATTAAATGCCAGCCCACATCATTACTCAATAGGAGCTACGTCAATATCACCCATTACCCACTCTAAAGCAGCTTTTACACCTTCTTCGTAACTCATTCCATGATACCCTTCACCACTTTCAATTGCCTGTTGTGCTTTGTCGATTTGTTCATCAACTTCTTTCCGTGTTTTCATATATTGTTACTTTATTAGGATTATATGTTCTAAGAAACATAATTTTCTGCCCATATTTCTCTTTTACAATAGAGAAACCATTTCTTAGAGAGTATCTCCTTTCAATTCTTTTACGAAATAAACCCGCCTTAATGGCTCTAACTTCTATAAAATCCTTAACGAAGAAACGAATCTTACTATAAGAACTTACATAATCCGAAAACAGTTCTTTTATAGGTAAATATAAACCTTCAAATTCTAATCTACCTGTTTCGAGTTCATATCTAACATGACCAAAACAAACACTATCTGATTTTTTGTATGAATAATTATCCATACTAG
>CAYONE010000209.1:0-1669 GCA_964405245.1 uncultured Paludibacter sp. | reverse complement strand
GGAATACGTTAAAACATGTATCACATAAAGATAAGAAAGATTTTGCGGCGGATTTAAAAACAAATTATTATGCTCCATCAGAACTAATTGGTCATGAAAGAATGGTTGAAGTTGCTGAAAGTTTCGAATTTACAGAAAAAATTGCATAGACCCATGTCAGTCTTTTTATCAGCAGCAGTACTGTTGTTATTGTGCGTAAACTCCACAGAGTTTTCCACGATATCAACGGCTTATGAAATCACAATGGAATTTTAAAGAGTTTAAGTAAGAGTATATCTTGCCAACGAACACTTGACGCTAACTCCATTACGATTGTAGTACTGTCAATGATGTGAGACCAAAAAATATATAAAGCACAAATCCAAATGTTATAATAAAAAGAAAAAGTAGTTAATATGATTTAAGACATAAAATGGCTTAAATCCATGTTTAGCGAGCATCAAAAAAAACAAGAAGTGTCAAGGGCGGCGAAGCTGTTCATTTAACCCTTTACACAATTGCTTTTTTTGATACTAAGGATAAGAGTTCTTTGCGTTTTTCTTTAGGAGAAAGCCAATTAAGTGTACGCATTGGAATTGAATTTGATCGCCTTAAATAGTTTCTCGTTTGTAGTTGTAAGTCATCAAAGGAATAAAAACTAAGATAATCATAAAAGCGTTCTTGATCATTTCGATGGCTTCGTTCAACTTTGCCGTTGTGTCTGGGAGTTCTTGGTCTAATTCTTTTGTGTTCAATTCCAAGTCGTAAGCACAGGATATCTAATAAATGAACCTTTGGGGTATCTACAATATTTGTAAATTCTGACCCATTGTCAGTTTGAATTATCTTAGGTTTATATCCGAAATATTTAATCGCTCTCTGTACAAAATCAAATGTAGAATAAGATGATTGTTCTTTGTATGCATATATAAATCGTTCTCTTGAAGCTTCATCAATAACTGTATATTGATAGAATTTGTCAGGCATTTTTCCAACATAGCATTTGGCAGGCACATATTTTACATCAAGTTGCCATTTTACGCCCAAATCTTTAGGTGTATCATATGGTTTAGGTTTATAATTGTTCTTTTTTTTCTTCCGATCTTTAAAGTATCCCAAGCGTCTTAAAACTCTAAATAGTGAATCAGGATGTCTTGAATATCCCTTGTTCCTTTTTAATTTGCCATATAATTCATTCATTGATATTTTCGGATTCCTTCGTATATAATCTTTTATCCATTTTAATTCTTGTTCTGTATGCGCCTTCGGATGTTGACTTTTAGGCCGATGTGATTTATCTTGTAAAGATTCTTTTGTTCCATCAAATTTTTTGTTCCACCTCATTAGGGATGATTTTGAGATATGATATCTCCTACACACAAACGCTACTTTATACCCTTTTCTGTAGAGTTTGACTGCATAATATCTTGTTTTTAATTCATGTGGTAAATACCTCTGAGTTTGTGTTATAATATCCATAGCGATTGAATCCTTTCTGTTTTTTGTTGGGATATTTAACATTTTACAGGATTCAATCGCTTTTTTCTATTCTTTTGGTGTCACATCAATTGTAGCACTACACCCAAAAGTTATTTATAAAGTAAAAATAAGTTGAAATAAAAGAGGATATATAATATAATATTAAATAAAGTAGATTTAGCATCAACATAATAGCAATGTGTTGGTGCAC
>CAYONE010000208.1:0-1672 GCA_964405245.1 uncultured Paludibacter sp. | reverse complement strand
ACAGCTTCGACCATTTTGTAAAACACGATTTGAAAATACGGTATTACGGTAGATACGTTGACGATTTTGTGATAGTGCATGAAGATAAAGAGTATTTGAAGAAACTTATTCCTCAATTGTCAGAATATCTGCAAACGGAATTACAAGTTACAATTCACCCTAAGAAAATATATTTGCAACATTACAGCAAAGGAGTAAAATTCTTGGGAACAGTAATTTTGCCAAACCGCATATACATAGCCGACAGAACTAAAGGAAACTTTTACAATGCCATAGCAAAGCATAACCAAATAGCCCGAGACCATAAGCCCTCAAAAGAAGAGCAACAAGCCTTCCAAAGTAGCATGAATTCATATTTGGGCATAATGAAACATTACAAAAGCTACAAACTAAGGAAAGAAATGATTTTTAAAAACCTGAGTGCTTGGTGGTGGAATTATGTATATTTATCGGGCGGTATAGCTAAATTTGAAATGAAAACAAAAACAGTATGACAATAACCACCGAAATGCTAACACGCAATATAGCAAAAAGCGGTGAAGTGCTTAATTTGGGCGGTGTTAGCCCGTTTGGGCATCATCTCGGTTTGATAGTTAATCGCTCGCAATCCGCTTCATGCCATATTGCCATCCGTTACCAGCAATTTTAGGACATAGCAAACATTTAAAATGAATAAAGACTTTTTGATAATCTTATTATTGCTTGGTTTGTTGCAGACACTTAATGCGCAAAATAAATCGGACGTTTTAATAATTGATGCCAAGTACGAGATTTCAGTTTCTGATGACAAACTTGTGAAAGAGGTTCATGTTCAAAGAGGTCTCACAAAAAGGACAAAAAAAGGATTATTGCAGCAATGTATTGATTCAACCAAATATTATAATGGTAATTGCTTCAAAGTAACCTACTATAATGACTATGAGTTTTTAACTCTCACAAAAGGACAAGATTCCCCAGACTATATTAGAGGAAATATATATAAACTTGACGAAAGTGAAATTCAGAAAATTCAGAGAAGTATTAAGGACTATAAATATTCAAAATCAGATTCCTCACTGATTTTCAATTCGGAGAAAGACAAGAATTATAAGAAAGTGTTTTATGAAGCAAATTTTGTTTTTCAATACGGTGGGGAATCAAAACTTGCTTTAATTTTACCTAAAGTTAATTTATTGAGAAAACATCAATTTGATTTTATTACACCATATTATGGCATTGAATTAGGACTTCATACTGGATTCGTTGGCGGTTATGGCTCTCTAAGTGGAATTGTTGGAATTGAAAAGAATGTTTTTAGCGTAGAATCATCTATTAGCCATTTTAGAACCACTAAAATAAGTGATGGGGATAATGATTATAATGGCCCTTTTAGTCAAAACCTACTTAACTTAAAACTTGGATTTCAAATAAATAAAGTAAGATTAAAACTTGGGACATCATTTCTACTAAATGAAAATATACCGCAAAGACAAGACAGAATCGATTTGCTTGACTTGGGAAAGATAAAAGAAACAATATATGGAATCGAAATACAGTTTAAAATAAAGTAGAAACTGCTGGTAACATTTTGTATATGTCAGAGCGGGTTCGGTGCAAATTTGGGAGTTTTTCACACGCATCAACTTCGTGTTGTGTTGAAAGGATATTCTCCCGTAATCCGCTCCGCCACATA
>CAYONE010000207.1:0-1718 GCA_964405245.1 uncultured Paludibacter sp. | reverse complement strand
TTAGCGCCAGTTAATTTTATTCATCTGTTTTAGCCATTTTACTATACGCTTCTGCTAATCTTTTATATGCTTCTTTAGGTTCCCAACTTGGAATTTTTTGCGAACGAGAATCCTCTTTAGGAAAGGATTTAACCAATGAAAAAGAAGTCATGTCCAGATCTAAATACTCACTATAGTACATTATCGGAAAAGCAAATACGAAAATAAAGACTCCTTCTACATCAGTTTTACTTAGTAGGTTGATTTGAGTCTCTACATAATCAGCCTGTTCTTTTTCATTACGAATAGGCGTTTTGCCTCCCTCGTATTTTAGTGTTCCATCAGGATTGGTACCTTGTAAAATTGCAAAACCGGCACCTCCTCTGGCCGCAGCACCTTCATAGGTACAACTGCCAACTTCCATTACTAACAAAGGTTTTGATGATTTATACCTTTTTAAACCATCGATATACTGCTCCTCCGATTCGCCGTTACGATAATAGTCTACACCAATAATATCAAACAAATCCCAATTTACATCCTCCCATGTTCCCGAAGCATAGGTTACAGAACCCTTAAATTGAGCGCGTACAGCTTTACATATATCAGTCAGAATTACGTTTAATTTCTCATAGGCAGCAAGTAGTTTGGGGCTTTTCCCTTGGGGATAATCAGGATTGGTTGCATTTTTAATCATAAACTCAATGCGTTCATTCAACGTCTCGCCCTGAAAAACTCCTTTGCTGAAGAATGAGTATTCACATCCTGCAACAAACACTAGGTCTATTCCTTGAATTCTAAGTTTTTCGGCTGCAGTAGCCGCTTCGCTCATATAGGTAACTGTTTCTTGGTCATTTGCGCCCATCTTCCATGGGTTAAAAAACACTTTCAATCCAGCAGCATGGGCAATTTCGGTAGCTCTTACTAATCGTGAAATATCTTCGCCTTCAATACGTACCGTATTGGCATGAAGTTCATTTACAATGACGGACATGTCATACTTAACCAATTCTGGATTAAATGTTTCAACCGAATAATTACCTAAATTGTATTGCAATCCTACATCATAAACTACTCCTCTGTACTTCAATTTCTTCATTTTATTTGGTTGTTTGTTGTTTTGTACTTCAGTCAATGTTTTTTCTTTAGATTTTTCTTGCGCTTTACAAGGAGGAAACAGGAATACAGAAATTACCAATAGACTGCACATGGTTACTTTTACGAATTTTAATTTTCTCATGGTCGATGTATTTTAATGTATAGTGCAAAAGTACAAGGCCTTGTTTTAAGAAAATTGGAAAAAATGGACATTCAATTTTTCTATAAAGACGTTATAGCAAAAAACTTTTGAGGACTATACCCTGTAAAATCTTTAAAATCCTGTATACAATGTGCCTGATCGTAATACCCATTCATATATGCCGCCTCTGTAAGACTGGTGTATTTCATTGTGTTGTATAAAACGGATTCAAAACGAATAATTCTTGCGTATAATTTGGGATTAAACCCGGTGTTAATTTTGAACCTTCTGGCAAATTGCTTATACGAAAGATTTAGTTCATGAGATAATCTTTCCATATTGATATTGCCATTGTCTTGCCTTATCTGGTTAGTGGCTTTAATGACTATTTCGTCTTTAAATCGGTTTACTGATAATTGTGATTTCAAATAATCTGAAAGACTATTTATACAATCTTCAGTGTAAAGAGAGGCTGCCATCATTTCAGTAAATAAGTTAT
>CAYONE010000206.1:0-1725 GCA_964405245.1 uncultured Paludibacter sp. | reverse complement strand
GATTTTTAGCACTAACTTTGATACGAAGCTGAAAGCTCCAATTTAGCACAATCTTTCATACGAAGCACGTCACCCCGCCTGACGCAAAACCGCTGTTAGCAAACGTTTTTATTCGACATTGTCAACAAATACACCTATTTGACAGTTAAAATCTGATGGGTCAGTTGGTGCATACATATTAAAACCAACCCTTGGGTCCATTTTGTATAGTTTCTCTTCCATTTTGAAATTAATGGATTCTACTTTGTATTTCTTCTCGTTATATTCAATTACTTGTCCAATTTCAATGAATTGAGAATTGTCATATTGCTGTCTATCTATTTTAAGCAGCTCAAAGGACTCGCGGTTGTATAAGTATGCAATTGTAGCTCCTTGTACGTGTTGAATTAATATTCTTGATATAAATGGTTCCATATTATTTATTTTTAGATTGTTCTTTTAACTTCTTTGCAAGTGCGTTCATTACATCGGAAGTGCATTTTCCTTCAAAATTTCCTTGCTTAAATGAAAATGTTGCAACAATTTGCCCATCGTTCGCAAGGTCAACTATTTGACCGGACAAATTACTCATTACCGAACCTCCGCAACCTGTATCTGCTCTGTACTGGTAATTTAAAGTCACTACATAGACTGACTTCAAATAGGTTGTCTTTCCCACTGAAACGTCTTGATTAAAAGTAGAGTCTGTTACTTGACCTTTATTACTAAGTTCAATTTTTTCCTTAGCTACTCTTTCGGAAATAACCTTGAATCCATTCATTACTAAGGCATTTTTCAAAGCATCTGTCGCTATTAATGGGTCATAGTTTAAGGCTTCTACTGTTATTGATGCTCTTGAGTCAAAAAAGTCTGTAACGAAGACGTTTAATTTTTTGTAGTCTTGTCCTTGTACCGAAAGAATGGTCAGGAATGTACTAATGATTGTTAATGTGATTTGTTTCATATTTTGTCGTTTTTAAAATGTTTGCTAACGTTTTGCAGCTACCCGAAGGTGGCGATTTCGGAGCACTTCACTGTCAACCAAGACAAACTTTGATAGACTCTCAAAGCTTGATTTAACCACTGAACGGCCACTTTTGGGTAGGTGCTGTTATGAGAAGTATTATTCTGTTTCCTTATCATTTGCTTCATTTTCCTTTAAGAGATCCGCAATAATTATTGCTGGTGCTTCTTGTTCAATGATAAGTCTTTGAAATGCCGCGTAAATGTCTTTTGATGTATTATAATGTCGCATCAATTGCCCGTATGTTTCACTGGTATATAGCAGTGGAATTAACAAATCTCTCTTTTGGTGATATTCTACATAATGACTTTGTACATTCACAATTACAACCCCATTATTCAACAAATTATTGAAATGTGCTGCAAGAATGAATAAATCAGTTGTTAATTCTACAGGGTAGTCTTCTAGAATTTTAACTCTACAATGGAAACTTCCGTCATAAATCATGTAGTAGAAAGCACCACCTTGTTCTTTGCCAAGTTCAAATATTGTTTCAATATATTTGTCTTTTTCATAGACGCCGTGTTTCCATTCAGCATCAGCATGAAGCTTCTTTAATTCTTTCCATACTAGTTCTTCTTGTTTTTTGAAACTAAGAGCTAAACGATAAATTCGTTGTAGATAAAATTTAATCTTGTTCATGTTTTTGTATTTGTATTATTTCTCATAACGACCGAGGCTATGGGCTTGGGCGGGCTGCGGGCAAATTTCCTGTCGCAATA
>CAYONE010000205.1:0-1742 GCA_964405245.1 uncultured Paludibacter sp. | reverse complement strand
AACAATGACAAGAAAAAAGAACATTACAAAATATGCTGGATATTTTCAATTGACACTTGCGTTTTTCGGTTTAATTGAAGTAATCAGACGATTTGTTGGAAATGAAACTGTTCCTGCTTTCAAAATAATGATAATTATTTCTATTCTTGCACTTATCGGCAATGGACTTTGTTTGTATGTACTTCAAAAAAGTAAAAGCAATGAAATACACATGCAAGCAAGCATGATTTTTACTTCTAATGACGTAATTGTAAACCTCGGCGTAATTTTAGCAGGCGGATTAGTATATTTTACAAATTCAAAATATCCAGATTTAATCGTTGGGTCAATCGTATTTCTCATTGTAGGACAAGGAGCATTTAAAATATTGAAACTATCAAAATGACACTGTACTAAAGCCACTACCCCTAACACACGCCTATGTTCACAGGCTGGCTGACGAGGTATTTGGTAGCTCTGTGCCCGCGCGAGCTGCTCTGCTTGTCGACAAGTCGACAATCCCGCAAACCGCCCAAGCCCATAGCCTCGGTCGTTATGGGCAAGTTTAGGAAACGAAGCAGTGGACAGACAAGAGAATCACCGACAATTCGGTTTGAAACTTCTTGACAGTGTTGACTGACATAAAAAAATACAAAGTGGAGGCCAGCGACCACTTAAAAAACGGGGCGACACCGAAAAGCCATACGAGTAGGGAAAATCAAGAATAAATTAGGTATATGAAAAATCTTAAAATGAATCTAATCCGATTTAGTGTTCCATTAATCCTACTATTATTAAATAGTTGCAACGATGGCAAACTTTCCAATTCAAAAGCAGAGAAAGCACTCAAGGATGAATATCCCCGCTACATTACAACAAATGTTCAAATAAGTGATAAAAGTCTTAGTCCTGGCATTCCGAATGAATTAAAACTACTTACTGAGCGAGAACTGGCTCGGTATAATTATATACCCCCTGGTAATTATGGATATGGTTGTTATGGAGAATTAACGGAAGAAGGTAAACAATACTTTGTTAGCAAAATAAGTAACGAATATATAGTTATGGCAATTGCTAAGGTTGAACTAGCGGAAGTAACTGGAGTGCGTGAAATTCCTGCAATGAATGCTTCTGAAGTCGAATACACAGAAAAAATTGTTGAAGTAACTCCTGTTGGTGAAATTTACAATGATATAAGTGTAGGTAAAACCTACAATGTCACTGCAACATTTAATAAATATAATGATGGCTGGCGAGTTGATAAATTATCTACGAGAGCCCAGAAAATAACAATCTCTGATTCTTATGCCAAAGCAAATGAAAACCAAGCAAAATATACAGATTTACAAGAGTTTTTTGATGCATTTAAGAACGCAGTTCTGACTAAGGATATGAAAGAAATTTCAAGATTTGTTCACTTCCCTTTACAACATGACGAAGGCGGTATTTCAAAAGAGAATTTTATTTCAGGAAACTCGTATTTTGGTAATGCTGACTATTTCAATTTAGACGATGCATTTAAAAACGCTAAGTCTCTTCAAAAATATAATGAAAATGATTATGGTATACCTGGGACAAGCCTTAAATTTTCTAAACACAGAGATGGTTTTTGGAAATTAGATGAAGCTTATGGTAGTCCTGATTTTATCAGGTAATTATTTAGCGAAATTTTGAACAATTAGTAATAAGGTTAAAGAAAACCATGCCCATAATCGAGTAGATGGCCGGTGAGCATATAGCTCACCGGAGCACCTCTCACACCA
>CAYONE010000204.1:0-1794 GCA_964405245.1 uncultured Paludibacter sp. | reverse complement strand
TTACTTAAGTTTTACTGAGTTTTAATTTTCAGAATAGAAAAATTCAAATCTCTTACTCTTTAGATTATTTTTCCGGCAAAAAAATCATGGTATTTTCATGAATTCTTTCAAAAAAAATTATTGAAATTCATTTATCACAAATTTTGATAGAATTTACATTTTAAGTATAAGTAAATTAGTAAAAAAGCGTAATTTTGCAGTCCAATTGTGAGTTAGAGGAAATTTTTGTGTTTAATACACAAAATGGGATTTTTATACAAAAGGAAATAATATAAAATTGAAAATATAAATTATGGCTTCACAGGAAGATGTTTTTAAAAAACTAATCGCGCACTGCAAGGAATATGGTTTTGTATTTCCTTCGAGCGAAATTTACGACGGACTTGGCGCAGTTTACGATTACGGTCAGAATGGTGTTGAACTGAAAAACAACATTAAAAAATACTGGTGGGACAGTATGGTGCTGCTCAACGAAAATGTGGTTGGGATTGATGCAGCTATTTTTATGCATCCTACTACCTGGAAGGCATCAGGGCATGTTGATGCATTCAATGATCCGTTAATTGACAACAAAGACAGTAAAAAACGTTATCGTGCCGATGTACTGATTGAAGAATTGTTGGCTAAGTACGATGATAAAATGAATAAGGAAGTGGAAAAAGCGGCCAAGCGTTTCGGCGAAAGTTTTGACGAAGCTGTATTCCGCTCAACAAACGAACGTGTACTTGAAAATCAGAAAAAGCGCGATGAAATTTATGCGCGTTTTGTACAGGCGCTAAACGATTCAAATCTTGATGAGTTAAAACAAATTATTGTGGATTACGATGTGGTTTGTCCAATTAGTGGGACCAAAAACTGGACAGATGTTCGTCAGTTTAACCTTATGTTCTCTACTGAAATGGGCTCAACTGCCGATGGGGCTATGAAAATTTACCTTCGTCCGGAAACGGCTCAAGGTATTTTCGTAAACTTCCTGAATGTGCAGAAAACCGGTCGCATGAAAATTCCTTTCGGTATCGCACAAATAGGTAAAGCTTTCCGCAACGAAATTGTAGCCCGTCAGTTTATTTTCCGCATGCGCGAGTTCGAACAGATGGAAATGCAGTTTTTTGTTCGTCCGGGTGAAGAAATGAAATGGTTTGAGCACTGGAAAGAATTCCGTCTGAAATGGCACAAAGCGCTCGGACTCGGCGATCACAAATACCGTTATCACGACCACGACAAATTGGCTCACTATGCGAATGCCGCTACCGATATCGAATTTGAAATGCCTTTTGGTTTCAAGGAAGTGGAAGGAATTCACTCGCGTACCGATTTCGATTTGGGTAGCCACGAGAAATATTCGGGCAAAAACATCAAGTATTTCGACCCTGAACTGAATCAATCGTACGTACCTTACGTTATAGAAACTTCAATTGGCGTTGATCGTACTTTCCTTTCCATTATGGCAGCTTCATACAAAGAGGAAACGCTCGAAGGTGGCGACAGCCGTGTTGTACTTTCGTTGCCACCTGTGTTGGCGCCGGTAAAAGTGGCTGTGATGCCATTGGTAAAAAAAGATGGTTTGCCGGAAATTGCCCGCGAAATTATCAACGAACTAAAATTCGATTTTAAATGTTCTTACGATGAAAAAGATTCAATCGGGAAACGTTATCGTCGTCAGGATGCTATCGGAACGCCTTATTGCGTAACTGTGGATCATCAAACCGCCGAAGATAAAACCGTTACCATCCGCCACCGCGACTCCATGAAACAGGAACGCGTAGCAATTGCCGATCTCCAAAAATTAATCGG
>CAYONE010000203.1:0-1813 GCA_964405245.1 uncultured Paludibacter sp. | reverse complement strand
AATATGAGATTCTCAGGCATTTTCAATTTTTAAAGTTTCGGATAGTTGTGATAATAAATCATACAGTAAAATATTTAAGTCATATTTCTTAAGAATCATTTTGTACTTATGAAATCATTTCTTATCTTTGCAGTCCCAAAAAATAGAATTTACATATAAACAACTTTTAATAAAATAGTTATGATCGTAGTACCTGTAAAAGAAGGTGAAAACATTGAAAAAGCATTGAAAAAATTCAAGCGTAAATTTGAAAAAACTGGAGTAGTAAAAGAACTTCGCCGTCGTCAATGTTTTGATAAACCTTCTGTAGTAAAACGTGAAGAGAAAATTCACGCTGTTTACGTACAGAAAATGCAACAAACCGAAGAATAAATTTAAATTTATCCCGGAAAGCTTGTTTTCCTGATTTTTTTATTTTATTTTCGTTGCAGAATTGTATCTACGATTATGATCAACGAATTTCTGCAATATTTACAGTATGAGAAGAATTATTCATCTCATACTGTTTTGTCGTATCATACCGACATTGATCAGTTTTGTAAGTTCATTACAATATCGTCAAATTCATTTGATCCTGAAAAAATCGAACCTGAAAAAATATCAGGCTGGATACTATCCATGATTTCCGAAGGAAAAACTGCCCGCACCATAACCAGAAAAATTTCATCACTTAAGTCATTGTGGCATTTTTTGCTGAAAAACAATTATACCGATAAAAATCCTACACAAAAAATCATTCTTCCGAAAACAAAAAAGCCTATTCCTTCGTTTTATAAACACAAGGAAGTAATGAATCTGTTGGAAAACCATTACGTTCCGGATGATTTTGAAATGGAAAGAAATTTGTTGATTATTGAAATGTTTTACTCTACCGGAATCAGGCTGTCAGAACTTATTTTGATGACAAATCAAGATATAGATTTTAAACAGTTTACAATAAAAGTTACAGGTAAACGTAACAAACAACGGATAATACCCGCCAATAAAAGACTTATTGATAAAATTACATCCTATTTATCTAAACTTGACCAGGTTATTGAACGACCACACGATTCAAATTTATTTTTAAGAACAAACGGAAAAAAAATGTATCCGAAACTCGTGTACAATATTATACACGATGCGATGTCGCAGGTAAGCAATTTGAAAAAGCAAAGTCCGCATGTACTCAGACATAGCTTTGCTACACATTTGCTTAATGGTGGTGCCGATATAAATGTAGTTAAGGACTTACTGGGTCACAGCAGTCTCGCAGCTACACAGGTATATACACACACAGGCTTCGGAGAACTTAACAATATATATAAACAAGCTCATCCCAGAGCAAAAAAAAAGGAGGAATTATGAAACTCAGAATTCAATCGATCAATTTTGATGCATCAGTAGCATTAGAAGCTTACATCAACAAAAAAACTTCGAAACTTGAAAAGTTTTTTGATGAAATTATGAATGTAGAAGTTTATCTTAAAGTTGTAAAGCCGGAGTCTGCTGTAAACAAGGAAGCGGAAATTAAAGTTTCTATACCGGGAGAGGAATTTTTTGCTTCAAAAATTTGCGATACTTTCGAAGAATCTGTTGACCTTTCGGTGGCAGCTCTCGAGAAACAAATAAGAAAATTCAAGGAAAAATTAATAAACAAATAAATTATTCAGATTAATATTTTGTATTCCAAAATAATTTCGTACATTTGCAAGCCGTTTGAATAGAGTAGTTCAAACGGCTTTTTCAACTACGGAAATGTCTAAACATTAAGTACTTCGCCTCTTTAGCTCAGTTGGCCAGAGCACGTGATTTGTAATCTCGGGGTCGTTGG
>CAYONE010000202.1:0-1813 GCA_964405245.1 uncultured Paludibacter sp. | reverse complement strand
CCGTTGTGCACTATACAAAGAGACGATTACAGGAGAATAACGGAGATATGATTTTAAAGAAAGAAGATAACCTGACAATTAAGAATTATTGTATGCATATGTGGAATGGTAAATTTATATTGAAATATTCAAGAAACTAAAACGATAGAAACATGACTTTTTTATTGATTGTAATTTTCGCATTTCTAATTCTAATAGGACTAATCTTATTGACTTTAAAAGTCTCAAAAAGACTTGGATACAAGAAAACAGGAATAGTTATTTCAATTTTAATAGTTTTGGTAACATTGGCTATTCCATTAGGTTTCTTGGTTGAAGACATTTTTTTTACAAAAAATGATGCGATTGAGTGTTTGCAAGAACATGATATAGTTTTGAATGATGACTTTCAATTTATTAATAAAGAGGTTTCTGGAGTTATGGATTATGTTCTTCAATTTGAATTGAAAATTTCCGATACCGACAAAAACCAAATATTAAAAAATTTTAGACAGTCAAACCATCTGATAATAGTAGACCAAGATATTATGTACGATATACGTCCAAAAGACTATAAAACAAGAGAAACTGATACAATAATGTACGCTATATACGAAGAAAACAATTATTGGAATTTGCAGTATTGCAAAGTTTTGACAAATGGATATGTACAAACTTGGGATTTGATACAAATTTCAAAAAATGACAACATGATTAATTATGTTAGAAATCAATAATGTACAGTGCACAACAAAGTGTAAATGCCATAAGGGTTTCAGAGTTATGCGAAGGTCAGTAGTCCGCTCTAACATTTCGTGTAATTTAATAGGAAATCACCCGCAATCCCTTACGGCACTTACACTCGACCGTTGTGTGGCATAATAAGACCGAACCAGAAACAGTAGATTTCAACCAGAAAAAAAATAATGGAATGAAAAGATTAAGACTTATTATTATCGGATTGAGCACCATGTTTATTGTTAATCAAGGATATTCACAGATTAATTATTCAATTAAAGCAGAAATTGGATTTTTAAAATATCAAAATAACACAGTTCAAATTGACCCAGGACCAAATTGGAAAGGATACAATTTATACGAAGAAAATGGTGTAGACTTAAATATTATTAACGGTTTTGAATTCAACAGCAAATTATTTGCAGGAATCGGTCTCGGATACTTAAATTTTGAAGGAGTAAACGGATTTTCAATATTTTCGGATTTAGAATATTTGCCCCTAAAAACTAGACTGACACCATTGATTAACTTGAAAATAGGATATAGTCATATATGGAATCAATATGAGAATGGCACAGGAACTGGACTTGGGGAATTATGTTTGGGTTTAAATTATAAACTGACTGAAAAGATTGATATTTATGCAAAATCAGGATTTTCAATGACTCAACAATCATTATTAATCCCAATTAGAATAGGTGTGAGATTTTAATATATCGATGATTAACAATGAATTACGCCACACAACACGCAATATAGCCAATGGCGGGGGTAGTGGAAGTTTGAAGCTTTCTACCCCGCATCAAGGTTTGTAACGGTGGATAATGACGAAGCCCGCAAACCGCCACTGCAAATAGCCTCGACCGTCCCACCATTTTGCTATAAGGAACAACATTCCAGAGTGGGGAAATAATATAACTAAAGAGGAAAATCTATCCTGCCCCCTAATTTTTTTTATTTCAAAAAGAAGAAGAAAGAATTAAAAGGCAGAATAAACAATAAACAAGAGTAAAATTTACCTTCATTGAGACAACGAGAGTAGATTTTTAGTATTTTTGCCCTTGTATTGTAAAGGAGACGAAAACTTACATCTCGA
>CAYONE010000201.1:0-1826 GCA_964405245.1 uncultured Paludibacter sp. | reverse complement strand
GTAGTCCACAAAGCTGTAACTCCCAAATCGGCAAGATAAGGAATTTTTGAAATAATACCTTCGATATCACCTCCATGCCGTTTACCTAAATCGGTACGGTTCACGCCCTGATGATAACCTGTAATAGAATCATTGCCGGGATTACCGTTTACAAACCTGTCGGGAAAAATCAGATAAACAGCATCGGCTTCCGAAAAACTCTCCCGCATTGCAGAACCATCGCGTCGCGCTTTTAATTCATAAGCAATTATTTGCTTTTTCTTTCCGCGACTTAAAACAATATTTATATTGCCCGGTTTTGCATTTTCTGTTATATCGAGATATAAAAACACATAGTCAGGATTATCTGTCAGCACTTTTCGTTTTAACGATACACCTTCGCAATCAATATTTACAGTTGCATCGCTGATTTTATGTCCGTACATCATCAATTGAAGTTCGGTTTGTTTCATGCCTGTCCACCAGTGTGTGGGTTCAACACGACTAACCCACGAATTTTTTCCTGCATTAGCCGAAAAAGTGGTAATGACAATAATCAGGATAGTAAAATTCAGTTTTTTCATTTTTTTCAATATTAATATTCTCTGTATTGATGCAAAATTTTCAATAATTTTTCGTTTTCTGTAAGCGAATCGGAAGTTGGCAAATTTTTATAATAAATATCTTCCCATGCTCTTAAATGTTCTTCAAAAAGTGTATTCCAACCTTTATTACGCGCATTTAATGCATTGTCGCAGGAAATTTGAGCAAGTTTATCGTGATCAAAATCATCGGAACTTATCATATTTACAAACTTATAAAGTGTTAGCCGATCGCCGGCGCGTACATCTGTTCCAACCGAAAATCCCACTGCCTTTTCCTTTTCAATTTTGGCGGCAATAGTTTTTATTTCTTCGTTGTTTTTGTAAAACGAATAAGCCATAGCGCTGCAAACATGAAAATTGTGCAATCTGATTTGTGTCCAGATTCGTGCAACATCTTTCTGAGTAACTGTTTGCAACACATTCCAGCTTAACTGGTTGATTTCTGAAAAATCATTGCTGATATTTCCATTTAACAATGGCATCATTGAAATACGCCCTTCAAAATTTAAACTGCGAATATTGTAGTAAATTACAGCAATATCGGGCTGAGCAAAACTTATAAAACGTTTCGACCTTATGCTTACCTGAAAACCTTTGGGCGATTCAAGTTCGAAGATACGTTCAGTAAAAGCTTCCCTTAAATTTAAAATTTGCCTGTATTTCAGAATTTTCCATGTATTCAAATCCAGAACTTCATCATTTAGTCTTACAATTACCGGAGTCCAGTCAGGTGAATTTATAATAATCTTGTTTTCCTGATTAAAAGGAATTTTCCAGGCTTTAGAAGTTTCAAAATCCTTTTTATCAGATATTTTTCTATAAGAACCTGAAATTGTTTTACCTGAATAAAACTCTTCAAAATTACCCTGCTGAATTATTTTACCATTGCCAATTGTAAAAAAATCTTCTGCAATATCTCTCTCATATTGTTCAAAACTTTCCTGTGCAAGTTCCGATTCGGTAATAAATTCATTCATTTGATTAGAAAAATTATTTGATTACTTTACTGTTTTTCTTTAAAAAATACGGATCATCCTTATCTTCCACAATAAGCGTTAAAAAACCTGCAATTATCATCGATACTCCACCAAAAACCAATGCATAAATAGCATGTCCTCCAAAAAGATGTTTTGTTATACTTCCTAAAATTGAAGCAGCCAAAATTTGCGGCAATACGATAAAGAAATTGAAAATTCCCATATAGATTCCCATTTTTTTAGCGGGTAATGCTCCTGTAAGCAT
>CAYONE010000200.1:0-1979 GCA_964405245.1 uncultured Paludibacter sp. | reverse complement strand
ATAAAATTTTAGATGTAATAGAAAATGAAACTGAATTAGCAGACCAGGCATTGAACGTAGCTATTGAAAATAAAAGTAAGTAACAGACCAACATATACTCATGATAAAAGATATTCTCCAAAACAACGAGACCTTAACTCCCAATAGCCAAACTTTGGAAGTGTTACAAGCTCATTTCCCCCAATGTTTCAACAAAGAAGGTTTTTTCGATGTAGATAAATTCAAAGACCTGATTAAAGCCGATGTGGACATAACCCACGAAGGCTACGACCTCAACTTTCTGGGGAAAAACTATGCGAAACTATTGGCTTCGATAGATACTACCACCGTTATTCAACCCGACGTGGAGCACAATGCGAAACCCGAAAACGCCAACAGCCAAAATCTCTATATCAGTGGCGATAACTTAGACGGTCTGAAACATTTGCTAAAATCCTACACTGGTGCGGTGAAATGTATCTATATCGACCCGCCTTATAATACAGGTTCCGACGGTTTTGTGTATAACGATAACTTCAATTTTACTCAGCAAGAGTTAATCGACAAACTAAGTATTAGCGAAGAACAGGCACAGAAGATTTTCGACCTCACTACCAAAGGACGTGCTTCCCATTCGGCATGGCTTACGTTCATGTACCCCCGGTTGTTGCTTGCACGTGATTTGCTTACGCCCGATGGAGTTATCTTTATTTCTATTGATGACAATGAACAAGCAAATCTGAAATTGATTTGCGATAGTGTGTTTGGGGAGGAAAATTTCTTTGCAAACGTTACTTGGCATAAAAACTATGCTTCCGCAAATGATGCTAAAGCCTTCTCGAACGTTCTTGATTATATACTTGTATATCAAAAGAGTTCCTTGTTTAATAGAAACTTATTACCACGTTCAGACAAGCAAGACTCGTTATATAAATATGACAATAGCGATGGTAAAGGTAAATGGCGTCCAGATAATCTTTCTGTAAAAACATATTCTGCCTCTTATGATTATGAAATAGAGAATCCAATAACGGGTGTAACATACAATCCCCCTCAAGGAAGGTCATGGATGACAAATAAAGATACTGTTAAAAGGTGGATAGAAGAAGGACGTGTTTTCTTTGGTCAAAAGGGAGATGGTGCTCCTCAGCTAAAAAGATATTTAAATGAAGTTCAACAGGGAGTTGTTCCAATTACCTATTGGAGTTATGACGATTGTGGACATAATGATGAAGCTCGCAAAGAGATAAAAGAATTATTTGAAAAACCTCCTTTTGACACTCCAAAACCAACAAGGTTGATTAATCAAATTATTACAATAGCTTGTGATAAGAATGACACTATTTTAGATTTTTTCTCTGGTTCAGGCACTACCGCACATTCCATACTAAATCTTAATTCAAAAGATGGTGGAAACAGAAAATTCATTATGGTACAAATATCAGAACCTTCCAAAGTTGATAGTGAGGCAGAAAAGGCTGGATTTAAAACACTTGATCAAATCGGTATAGAGCGTATTAAAAGAGCCGCTTCCAAAATAAAATCTGAAACCAATGCCGATATTGACTACGGCTTTAAGCACTATACGTTGGTAGAGCCGTCGGAAGATACGATTGATAAATTGGAAGAATTTAAGGATACGGAAATGTTTACAAATAACGATACCTTATCGCTATTTGGCAAGGAAACTGTGCTCGAAACATGGTTGGTAAAAGATGGCTATGGCTTCGGGGCTAAGGTAGAAAATGTGAAATTATCCGATTACACAGCTTACTTGTGCGGTAAACACCTCTATTTTATTGAAGCGGGAATCAACGAAAACGACATGGTGGCATTGCTCGACCGATACCAGCAAGAGCCGTCATTCAGTCCCGAAAACATTGTGGTTTTTGGGTACAGCTTCAATTTCTCACAAACTGAAATGCTTCGCAAAAACCTGTTTGTGCTGCGTGATACGCATAAAAACCTGAAAGCTAACTTCGATATCAGATACTAAGCAT
>CAYONE010000199.1:0-1991 GCA_964405245.1 uncultured Paludibacter sp. | reverse complement strand
GTTTTTCGGCACTAAAGCCGCTTAATATTTATTTTTTTTCTAACGGACTATTGTTTTAATAAACAAAAAAATAAATCAATTATTTTGCCATTCAGTTTTAACCATTTTTTCAAATCATTTTATCTCAATCTATCTCAAGATTCAGATTTTTTTTCAGAATATCAAGTGCGCTGTTTTTCAGCACCATTTGTCTGAAAATTTCTTCAGGCGTCAAATTTCGCACTTTTTCGGCTGCTTCAACCATGTTTATTTTCATGCTAATTGCCGAATTTCTCAGCTCCTTTCTCATATATTCAAGCAGTTGCCTTTGAACCGATTTTAAATCATTCTGAAGCATAACATTGCTTACATTCACCTCAAAACTATAATCGCTGTTTAAAACAGGCTCGTTACTTTGAATATAATTTACAATTCTTAATTCTTCGGGTATCTGTTTAGTAAAATTTTTCCAGCAATTCAGGAATTGGTCAGAAATAAAATCATTTTTCATATCCTGATAGCTAACTTCAGGACTTTTTACCGATGAAGTTATGTTTTCTGCATTTACGGACTTTTTTATGGAAATTCCCTGGGGTCGGGCAGTAAATGTTTGTCCGTTAACCCCGGTAACGGATGCCTGAGTTTGCAATTTTGCTTTTGAAATGTCAGGTGTGGATAATTCCGGTTTTGCAGTTTTAACATCAGTATTATCAACAGGAGCAGCGTTAGTAACTAAACCGGACACTGCAACGGTTAACGGTTTGTGCTCAGTATTCTGAACAGGTTCAATTTTTTTTAACGGTATGCCTGCAGTGTCAGTTATTTTTTTTTTTTCGTTTGTTAGCTGACACAACTTTATAAGAGTTAATTCAACAAGCAGGCGTTTGTTTTTGCTAAGACGATAATTCAAATCGCAGTCATTCGCAATTTTTAAAGCTTCAAAAATAAATTCCGCAGGACAGTTTGCTGCCTGCTGAATGTAACGATTACCAATATCGGCGCCAACTTCGAGCAATTTTACCGTTGACTGATCTTTGCTCACAAGCACATCGCGCAAATGCGAACTCAACCCCGTGATAAAATGATGCGCATCAAAACCGCGGTTAAGAATTTCGTTGAAAATTAGCAGCGATTCAGCATAATCACCTTTCAGAAAACAATCGACAATACGGAAATAATACTCGTAATCGAGCACATTCAGATTATCGATAACACCCTGATAAGTGATATTGTTACCGCAAAAACTAACTAACTGGTCGAAAATTGATAAAGCATCGCGCATACCGCCATCACTTTTTTGGGCGATAATATTCAGCGCATTTACATCCACCGTAACTCCTTCGCTTTGCGCCACAAACTGCAAATGCTTCACGGTATCGGCCACCGTAATTCTGTTAAAATCGTAAATCTGACAACGCGAAAGTATAGTAGGGATAATTTTGTGCTTCTCGGTAGTAGCAAGTATAAATATGGCATGAGCGGGAGGTTCTTCGAGCGTTTTCAGAAAAGCATTAAACGCGGCTGATGATAACATGTGAACCTCATCGATAATATACACACGATATTTTCCGATTTGAGGCGGGATTCGCACTTGTTCAATCAGATATTTTATATCATCGGTACCGTTGTTGGAAGCTGCATCGAGTTCCTGAATATTGTATGAACGTTGCTCATTAAACGAAACGCAGGATTCACACTGATTGCAAGCTTCGTGGTCGGAAGTGGGGTTAAAGCAGTTAATGGTTTTCGCGAAAATGCGCGCGCAGGTAGTTTTACCCACACCACGTGGTCCGCAAAAAAGATAAGCGTGTGCCAAATGATTTGTAGTGATAGCATTTTTAAGAGTTTTTGCCAAGGCATCCTGTCCTACTACCGATGAAAAATCATTTGGGCGATATTTTCGTGCCGATACAATAAAATTATCCATAAATTAATTCTTGCATATAAATACAAAGGTAATGATTTTAAAGCAGAAAATTAAACTTAAAAATCAAAAAAGATTTTCATTTTTC
>CAYONE010000198.1:0-2130 GCA_964405245.1 uncultured Paludibacter sp. | reverse complement strand
TATTCTTAGATGAAAGAAATAGCACATGGAGTACGCCTTATTTATTTAATGGCAAAGAACGTGATGAAGAAACCGGACTGTACTATTACCATGCACGTTATTACGATTCTAAAAGGAGTGTGTGGCTTAGTGTGGATCCGCTGGCGGAGAAATATCCTAATATTGGGAGTTATGTGTATTGTTTGGATAATCCTGTAATTTTCATAGACCCTGACGGTAGAAATGGTTGGACAAGAGTATGGGGAGCTGTAAGATTAGTAGGTGGTACAGTACAATGTGTTGCTGGTGTTGGATTATTGGTTACCCCTGAGCCAACAGGTTTAACAAAGGTTGGAGGTGTGGTAGCTTTAGTTCATGGAGCAGATGATCTTCAAACAGGATTCAGACAACTTATATCCGGAGAAGAGGAGGAGTCAGTTACTCATGCAACAATCAAAACAGCATCAAAAACATTAGGTGCGAATGAGAATACTGCAAATAATATAGCTGATGCAGGGGATATGATTTTAAGTTTTGCAGGTGGAGGGTCAGGCGCTATTAAAATTGGAATGCAAATTTTTGGTAATTCAGGAAAGTTTTTAAACCTTTCTTCAAGGGCTATATTAACAGCAGATAAAGAATTACAAGGTGCGGCAGGTATTTATATTCACTATTTTGATAATGGTAAAGTTTACGTTGGTCAATCTAAAAATTTAGCAGTAAGAGCTTGGGAATCACTTAAAGAATTAACCACTTTAGGTAAAAATGGTAAAAATAAAGCGACTGCACTCAAAGATGGTGCTAATTATGTAAAAACACAATTTGTAAAACTTTCAGATACTAAATTCAAAACGCTTAAAGAATTAGAAGCTCATTTTATTGAAGAATTCAAAGGAGTTATGTCTAATCCAAAAAGCAAAACATACAATATTCGAAACGTGAACCCATAAAACTTTATATGGATGGATAAAAGTGATTTTAAAAAAGATGGATTTTTATTTTCTAAGAATTTATCTGGCAAACAAATATTGTTTCCAAACACATTAATTTTAGAAAAAGAAAAGTTAGCGAAAACAATTAAATATATCAATAATCAGCGAATTAAAAGCTTGCTTATAAATTCTTCTTATTCAAAGATTGACGATTTGAATTTTTTAACAGAAATAACTCATATTGAAGATATATCAATATTACAGAATAATTTAGATTTGAGTCCAATAAATTATTTAATAAATCTGAGAAGTTTAAGTTTTGATGAATCAAAACAAATTATTGATTTCTCAAATTTCCCAGACTTGGAAGTTTTAGGATGCAATTACAATAATAAATTGGAAAACCTTGAAAGTTTAAAAACTTTGAAATGGCTTTATCTCTATAATTATAATAAGGACGATTTACAGGAGTTTTCACAAATGAAAGAACTATATTTTTTTCATTTATATAATACCTCTATTAAAAATTTTAATGGAATTGGGGAGTTAAGTAATTTAGAAGATTTCTCTGTGGACAGGGCACCAAAATTAGAAAGTACAATTGGATTTACTGAGAAAAATTGTAAATTGGAGGTACTTCAATTGTTCAATGCTAAAACTCTAATCAACACAGATTCTTTAGGAAAATTAGTAAATATCAAAAAGTTATATTTGCAAAGGATACCAGATATACCAAATCTTGATTTTTTGAAAGAATTCATTCAAATTCAAACATTTGTATTGGGTGCTAATGTTGTAAATAAGGATTTTAAATATTTAGATAAAATTCCAAATATTTTAGTACCAGGTTATAAGAATAATACATTGAAATAATTTACCGGGGAAAAGACAGTAAATGCTTCAGAAGTGTAGATTTAACAAGGGGTAATGCTACAGAAGTGTTGATTTAAGAATAAAACACTGAATATCAACAATAAGAATTTAATAACTGATAATAAAAGCAGGTGGTTACATCTGCTTTTAAAAATGTCGGAATCAGGATTTACAGAATTTCTAAATTATCAGAATAATATGGAGAAGGACAAATTGACCTATGACATTATTGGCTGCGCTATGCGGGTGCATAATACGCTTGGGAATGGTTTTCAAGAAGTTATTTATCAGCGTTGTTTGGCAATAGAATTGGAAAAGGCAGGCATCAACTTTGAGCGGGAAGTTG
>CAYONE010000197.1:0-2155 GCA_964405245.1 uncultured Paludibacter sp. | reverse complement strand
TAATTGCACTTAAGTTACGCACAAAGATAGATACTTTTTGGTGTATTTTGTTGACATTTATTCAAAATTGGGTTGCAATATTTTCGCTGTACACTAAAATTTAATTGATTTTGTTCATTTATATTTGTTCCAATATTTTAAATTAAATTTCAGGAATTTGTATGAATATATTTTTTCAACAAAAATCACAGCATAATTAAAGTCTTATATGTTCAAAATACAATATCTTATTTTATGCTGAAGTTATTCTATACAAACGGCAAGTGTTCTTTGAGTGTCTGAAAACAGAGATACGCATCAAGCTGTATCCAACAACTTAATGGCTAAACTTAGCTCAATTTAGTGCAAAGTGCAAGTGTTTCTATCTATATAGAAACTTGCACTTTGCACTAAGAATAAATAACTCATATAATGAGAGTTGCATATGTCGGTTTTATTTTGTATATTTGAACTTGAAAGTTAAGCAGACAAACACAAGTCATTGACAGTCAAAAGGTGATCTTTTTAGTAGATTTCCTAATTCGTACCCCATGAGGGTTTATTGAATGGTAAATAACTGAATTACAATAGGATAAATAGAGAGGTTCATAATCCTTTCTCTCCGCAAAATGAATTTCAATAACAATCAAAAGCCTGTAAAATCAATGATTTACAGGCTTTTATGTTTTTAACAAGTTGCAAAACATTCAATATCTATCAATCTGTAGGTGCTGAATTCGGTGGACTTGAAAAACGAAAACATAATCTCCACCTAATTTGAGCTAAAAGTGTTTATTATCAAGTAGTTCAATCATTGAACATCTTGATTGGGAATTAAAAAGTACGTATTTTTGAAACTTTTTAAAGGTTACCACAAATGAACACAAAACTATCCGTTCTCTTTTTCGTAAAGAGAACAAAGACAAATGCCAATGGGTTATTACCCATTTTTATTCGCGTTACTGTTAATGGTGAACGCATCGAATTCAGTACAAAACGCTTTATCACTTCAGATAAATAGTCTGTTGAAGGTAATCGCATGAAAGGCACAAGTGCCGAGTCGAAAGCAACAAATTCCTATCTGGACACGCTTAAATCTAAAGTTTATGATTATCAGCAACAATTAATTCGGGAAGATGAATTAGTGAATGCTGAAAACATGCGTAACAAAATCTTGGGAATTGAAAAACGCAGTCACACGCTCATTGCCATTTTCCAAAATCATAATGATGAAGTAAAGGCCCTAATAGGAAAGGATTTTGCAGCCGCCACACACGTTCGGTATGAAACTTCACTCAAACACACGGCCAACTTTTTAAAATGGAAGTACAAAGTATCAGATATTGATATTCGAAAAGTTGACCATGAATTTATTACAAGCTACGAATTTTATCTAAAAACCAAATGCAATTGTTGCCAGAATACAACATCGAAGTACATTAAGAACTTTGGAAAAATCATTCGTATTTGTTTAGCCAATGGGTGGATACAGAAAAATCCTTTTATAAACTACAAAAGTAGAATGGTTGAAGTTGAGCGAGCTTTTTTTTCCATAGATTCACATTACTATTTTAAGGGGATTACTATTTAAAATCAACATCTTATCACAATATCCGCCCAAAGTTAAAGATTTGTTTTCACATTACAATAGTTCGTTATAAAAATAATAATTTTCACGCAAAGTTGCTAAGTCACCAAGAAAAATCAAGAGTTTTTTGGTGCGTCTTTTTATTATGTTGTTTGTTTTTACAAATTTGCAACGTGAATTTGCGTATTCGTGCCTCCCGCAATTCGGGATGTTCTATTTGAGTGAAAGATAAGACGCTGAAAATAACGACTCCCGACATTTAGCATTTAAGCAATTATAAAAGAGCACAATAATGTGTTTTATAACGACCCGTTGATCAATAACAACTAATCATTACTCACCGACAAAATAATTACAAAAAAAGACCACACACTTATTTCTACATGACAATCAATCGGTTACAACAAAACGGGATAAATTGGTGGTTATAAATCAGAACAAAAGAGTGTTATTTATCATTATTTAATTTGAAGCAAGACACTAAGTCGCCAATACTACAATTCGAGAATCGGATGAAAACTCTCGCATATTTTAAAAATATTATTGTATGAAACATCGAATACATCTTACCGTCATTTGTGTTATCGC
>CAYONE010000196.1:0-2484 GCA_964405245.1 uncultured Paludibacter sp. | reverse complement strand
ATAAATGAATATTGTTGATAAACAACCATATAATAAATTAATTCAAATAATCTCTTTTGAAAATGCTGTAGAGAGGACAAAAGTTGATTAAACTGGTAGTGGTTAATAAAAATGCAACTATAAGCAGCACTATTCCTAAAACACCACTAACAATTTCAGTATAAAATAACACAACTAATAATACAGCTATTGCAAGCCGTACAAGTTTATCAGTAGAACCAATGTTTGCTTTCATATTTATTGAGATTTTATTATTTGTGCTTATACAACAATTTTTAGGGTGTAAAGGTTCACCTTTTACTATATTCAACTTGTTTAAGGCAATTAAAAAAAGTAATTTGAATGTAATGATTTTTTCATAATCATAATTTTCTTGCTTATCTTTGTGCCCAGAAAAAAATAGAAAAATTAATTTATGGAAATTTCAGGAAGAATAATTGCCGTATTGCCTCAAACTACAGGCGAGGGCAGAAACGGAACTTGGCGTTCGCAGGATTTTGTAATTGAAACCAACGATCAATATCCTAAAAAAGCATGTCTGAACTTGTTTGGTGATAAAATTGATCAATTTCCCATAGCGCTTAACGAAGCTGTAACCGTTAGTTTCGATGTAGAAAGCAGGGAGTATAACGGAAGATGGTACACAAACCTCAGGGCATGGAAAATTGAAAAAGCAGCTGTCCAGGCAACATCTCAAACGCCAAATCCTGATCCAATACCTCCATTTGGAGCTGGTACTGCCCAGGAAGAAGGAAGCGGATTGCCATTCTAAGGCATTGAATTATTTTAAAATTTAACTTTTTCGAAGTCTCAGTACTTTGAAAAAGTTTTTTATTTTCTTTAAAAATTTTCCAAAATTAAAAACATGCAAATTGAATGACATATTGCTCCGGCTAATACAAACAAATGCCATACAGCGTGTACAAATTCAATTTTTTTTAAAGAGTATATCAACGATCCTATTGTATAAGCTATACCACCGCCAATAAGCCACCATAAAATATTTAATGAGTTTTGTACCATTAATACATCGTAAAGTGGTTTAAAGGCAATGACCACTACCCAACCCATTGCAATATAAATTGCCATTTCAACTTTTTTCGGGCTTTTAAGTTTCAAAAAATTCAGAATTAATCCCCCAAGTGCTGTTATCCAGATAATTCCAAACAAAAGCCAGCCCCAAATTCCTTTTTCACGTAATACTATTAATGTAAATGGAGTGTATGAACCTGCAATAAAGGTATAAATGGCAGCATGATCGAATTTCTGAAGAATATTTTTGATTTTTCCGGGTTTAATAGCATGATATACTACTGAAGCGAAAAATGAAAAACTCATTAAAACACCAAAAATCAGAAAACTATAGATTTGCCAATTATTAGCTGATGGGATGGATTTCAATAACAGAAACACTGTAACATAAATTGAAAAAAGTAAACCTGCAAAGTGAGTTAAAACATTTGCTATTTCTTCGCGTGGAGTGTATTGTTTCATTTTTTTTAGAACAAATATTATGGACGGCAGACGGCGGACTGCAGACGATAGTTTTATTGTCAATTACAAATTAACTAATCACCAATTAACTAATCAATCACCAATTCACCTATTTACTAATCACAAATCATCTACTTATCCATTGAGCGTATAACTCTATCGATTACAGCATTTTCAAAACCACGGCTTTGCGCGAAATTGAATAATTTTCCAAACTTTTCATATTCATATTCCCACTTTATAGTTTTGAGTTTATTTTTAAGAATTACTGCGAGCATTTCTTCATATTCGCCTTCATCAATAGTTTTAAGAGCCGATTTAATAAGTTCATCGGATAAACCTTTTTGTTTAAGAGCGTACGAAATTTTAATTTTACCCCATTTGTTGAAATGAAATTTATCTTTAGCGAAAGCTATACAATAACGCTTTTCATTTAAAAAGTCATCTTCTATTAACTTATCGATAATAAGTGACCTCCATTCGGAGTTTACATCCCACACCTGTAGCTTTTCTGTTACTTCTGATATACAATGCTCTGATATTGAACAGTACGATGCTGTCTTGTGCAATAATTCATCAAATGAATATTCTTTTTTCATAAATAGATTATTTTTTGCATTGCAAATGTAGTTAATTTTTTATCAAAACTATTTTATACATTCCAAAATTTGAATATCAATGTTATGAGAAAAATTCAAAACTATATCTTAGAAAAAGAAACAGGATTAAATGTTGCGATAAAAAGGGAGGAAGAGTAATCAAATTATGTCATCAAGTTTTGTAATTAATTGTTTTGATGATATTTAATATCAAAATTGACACATTTTGATTTATAGAAATATTAGTATATTTACACATTGGAAAATTTGCTCATTTGCAAATTGGCACATTAATAAGTAATCGTAAATAAATATTGATTTGTTTTTAATCATACATTTGTGAAAATTAGTGGGGGACAAGCGACTTCCCAGTCGCTTGAATAACCTCATG
>CAYONE010000195.1:0-2511 GCA_964405245.1 uncultured Paludibacter sp. | reverse complement strand
CGATTTGTAAAATAGTCTCCCGCATTTATAAAGTAAGCTCCCCAACTTATAGAAAAGACACCCAACCTTATAAAGTAGCGACCCCGATTTATGGAATAAGCTCCCCGAAGTTTGAAATAGCGACCCGCATTTATAAAGTAAGCTCCCTAATTTATCAAACAGCGACCCAGACAGAAAAAGTAAGTGAATGCATGACAGTAACAATACACACTAACTATCAACAAGACAACATATTGAATGAAATGGACTGCACCTAACACACGCCTATGTGCATTGGCGGCTTAATGTGCATTTAGCAGGTTTTGCTCCCGCATTCACTTTGTCGTTTCACGACAGCGAATACGCCCGCAAACCGCCCGTGCCCATAGCCTCGGGCGTTAGCGGTCATTGTAAAAAAAAATAAAACTCCATTGAAATGAGAACAAAGAATAAATATATCTTTCTTGCTTTATTTGTTTTTATAATACCATTTACAACATATAGCCAATGGTATTGCGATAATCTTTATGGTGGAAACATTATAAAACTAACTTCAAATGATAGTGCTGTCTTTGCACTAGCTGAGGGAGCTGGTGTCTTTGCAACATACGACAAAGGCAATACTTGGAATCAAATTCTTTTACCCAATATTCCTTTTATTGCGGCAAAGGATAGTTGTATTTTTGCTGTAATAAACGACAAGTTATCTTTTTCAACCAATTCAGGCAAAACTTGGTCATTGTCTGTAATTGCTGATACTGGTAAAATATCATCGCTTTATACTACTGAAAGTGGTATTTTTGTAAAATTCGTTTCAGGAAAAATGTTCTTAACATCGTGTTGTGATCAAAATTGGCATGAAGTAAGTATTGAATCATCAATAAATATAGTAGAAGTATCAAAAGGGCTTGTCAAAATCACAAGACAAAGCGGGGTCTTTATTTCGAATAATAATGGCGAAACATGGAAACTGATTGATGGAACTGAGTGGACTCAAGTCAATCTATGTATTGTGAAACAAAATGATAACGCATACATTGGAACCGACAAAGGAGTATTTATGGTTGACTTTGTTAACTCATCATTAATTCAATTAAACACTAATCCAGTAAGGGACATGATTTCATTTGACGGAAAACTCTTTACTTGTCCATGGGCTGAAGGAGTATTTTCATCTATTGACAACGGTACTACATGGGTTTCTTCGAATAATGGTTTATCCAATATACATGCAAGATTTGTTAATTACAACAAAAACTTGTATTTAACAGCATATGAAGGCGTTTTTTTGTATGACTCCAATAGTCAAACATGGCAAAACCATAAAAATGGAATAACCGGTTCATTTTACGCACCAAGCGTTAACAATATTGCATTTAATGATTCTGGAATTTATATTGGAAGCGAGAATGGTTTTTTCAGAGCATCTAAAAGAGATTTTTTATGGTCTCAAACAATATCAAAGAACTTATACATGATATACAGCATTAAAAATATATTATATGGACTTACGAAAAACGATGGTATTTATTCATCAACTGACAACGGTCAGAACTGGATAGAAACAAATTACGGACTTCCTGAATATTTTTATGAAATAAGATTTTATCCTACAACTATCTTATTATTTGAACACAAAGACACTCTGTTTCTTGCCACTAATAATGGATTATATAAATCTGCAATCAATATTATCAACTGGAAGAAAACTCAGTTCGATGATAAATTAGATGTGAATTCATATTGTATTTCAAATGATGAAATTTACATAGGAACAACAAATAATGGTATTTACAGTTCAACTGACATGGGTACATCTTGGAAACAGAGTAATTTCGGAATTCAGGAAACATATATTGCATCATTAGCAAGTAATGGTAATTATATTTTAGCAGGCACAGACAAAAATCTATATTATTCTGACAACAAAGGTGCAAATTGGACAGTTATGGAAAATGGATTACCAAACAAACAAATAGTTACTTCAATATATCTGACAGATTCAATTATTTATGCAGCAACACTTTCAAATGGTTTGTGGAAATTGACTAATCCTTTTAAATTAAATTCAATTATTGAATCTAAAATGGCTGAGGTCAATTTTTATCCTAATCCTTGTTCATTAAACATTACATTTAAATTGTATATCCCCAACAATATTAATCACGCATATCTATATATCTATGACACTTTCGGAAAACTAGTTCAAACTGAATTTTTAAAAAACAGAGGATTAATCAATCAAACTGTAAATCTAAGTAAGATTGCAAGCGGTTTTTATTATTGCCAGGTAGTATTTGATGGAGCAAAAGTCTACTATAATAAAATCATTAAGAATTAAGAATTGAAAATTAAACCAACAACGAACCGCTAACACACGCCTATGTTCATTGGCTGGCTGACGTGCATTCCGGCAGTTTTGCTCCCGCATTCACTTTGTCGTTTCACGACAGCGAACGCTCCCGCAAACCGCCAATGCCCATAGCCTCGGTCGTTAGCGGGCATAGTTGGAAAGGAAAAAAGAGACAGATT
>CAYONE010000194.1:0-2520 GCA_964405245.1 uncultured Paludibacter sp. | reverse complement strand
GTAGGAAGTTCAGTGGTTAAAATCCCTGCCTGCGTATAGCTGAGAACCGTTGGCAGCAATGGTAATACGACAAGTAATAATAACGACAAAGACAAATTTTAAAATCATACACATATGAAAGCAATACGATACATCATTTTCATTCCAATAATCTTTGTGATAGTTGCGTTAGTTTACACTCTGTTGCCATTGTCGTTATTCGCCTTAATGGGCTTAAGTAAATTTTGGCTAATTGTCTTACTAATATTCTTCGGTGGTTTAGCAGTTGGCATTTTTGCTTTATTGCCTGGTGGTGTAACTTGGCTATCAGCTAAAATTTCACCAAACAAAGAATTTGCCTTTTATTCCATATTGACAATTAGTGTCCTGTTAGGAATTTCACAAATTTATGGCTATTGGACAAATCCCGACCTAACTGAAAATGGTTTTGGTATATTCTTAGGAATTATGCTCACTTGTTTGACAATTGGATTTGCTTCATCATTATCCGTTGGTGCAGGAATGGAAATGTTTGAAGAAAAAGAAGCCTCTCTTGGCATCATACTTTCAATAGGAACAATTATTTTCTACATAGGTATTTTCTTAGCATTTTGTTTATTAACAACAAAGATTTGCTATATCAACCCGGAAAAAACTTATACTTGGTATTCAGGTATTTGGCACGGCATATTTGTTATACCTCATTGGGTTGTTAGTTGGTTTTCTGATGACATATATTGTAAAGCTCCCCATTCGACAACTGCATATAGCATATGGTGGTGGATTAGTTTCATCTTTATTGGGTTAGGAATGTTAGGTGGTGGTAACAGACGAAGAGAATATTAAAACAAACCAAATTTGAAATATATGGACAGAGTGATAAAAATATTTTTGGCTATTCTATTTTTTATTTGTCTTGCTGATATGCCATATGGTTACTTTCAATTCGTAAGGTTTGCTGGACTAGTTGGTTTTGCAATTCTTGCATATAAAGCACACGAACAAGGAAGACAAACAGAAATGATAGTTTATGCTGGACTTGCATTACTTTTTCAACCATTCTTTAAAATAGCATTGGGTAGACAGATATGGAATATCGTTGACGTTATTGTTGGACTTGGACTGCTGGCTTCATTATTCATAAAAAACAAGGTTGACAATGACTGACAGATAAAAACCACAGCTGCCAACACGGGTTTTGCGTCAGGCGGGCTGACGTGCAAACTTGGAGCTTTGTGCTTCTAATGAACTTTAGTAATAAATTGAAACTTTGTGCTCCGAAACCCGCCCGAACGCAAAGCCCGAAAACGTTAGCGTTCATTGTAAAAAGACAACATAGACGACAGGATAATATGAAATTTTTGCTGCATAAAGACAAAGAAGAAAAATGAAAGATAGCCAACCCTTCGTAAAATTAAAAGAGGTGTTTTACCAAAACACAAGCCGACTCAAAAACACCACATTTAATTTTGCCCAACCGCACCCAAAGCCAATCCAGCACCCGTCAGACTGTCTGTAAACCTAATATAAGATTCAATAAACTAACTCATGACTGCACCGACTGCATTGTAAAGCAGCAGGTAGAGTTTAAAGCCCCCGGTGAGTGTGGGCAAAGAACTTACACTAACGCTTTAGCGATACGTTTCTACATTTCAGATTACCATTCATCCGTTTGGGTAAAAAACAGTACCAAAAATGAAAAGATAGGCTTAAATGATATACTTTTGCATAAAAAAAGTATGAAATATCTCATCATTTTTGCAATTACAGGCATCTTATTTAGCTGTACTCCAAACAAGCCGACAGAAAACGTCCAATCCATTAGCCTCCCGATTATCACTTTACAGGAAGATTCCCTTGAATTATACACAGAGTTTCCCGCACGTTTAGAAGGAAAAGTAAACGTAAATATTCGTTCGCAGGTGGATGGATATATCCGGGATATTTTTGTAGAAGAAGGCGCTTATGTGAAAACCGGGCAATCGCTGTTTAAAATTGACGACCGTTCCTACGTTGAACAAGTAAATACTGCCAGTGCCAATCTAAATGCAGCATTGGCCGCTCAGAAAAATGTGAAGTTGGAAGTAGAAAAATATACTCTACTCAGTCAAAATAATGTTACCTCAGATTTCCAGTTGAGGAGTGCGCAAGCTCAGTACGAAACAGCGCAAGCTAATGTGGCGCAACAAAGAGCTGCATTAGAAGCCGCAAAGATTAATCTGGGCTTTACCCTGATAAAGTCCCCCGTAAATGGTTTCATCGGTCGTATTCCGAAGCGTATTGGTAATCTTGCTTCAGGCAGCGATACGCAGCCCCTTACCACAGTATCCGAAATAAGCGATGTGTATGCTTATTTCTATATGACTGAAAAAGAATTTCTCCGCTTCAATGCCAGATACAAAGGCAATAATTTAACTGAGAAGATAAGCGAGACCGATAGTGTTTCCCTGAAACTTGCGGATGACAGCGATTATCCCTATCGGGGAAAAATACAAATGATTAACGGAGAATTCGAGGCGAGCACCGGTGCAATCAGTGTCC
>CAYONE010000193.1:0-2534 GCA_964405245.1 uncultured Paludibacter sp. | reverse complement strand
AGTAATTAAATTTTTAAAATCGTTTTTTATTAAAACTTTCGTACGGCAATGAAATTATTTAAATTACTTAGAATCTAATTCTAAAGTTAGAACATTTATTTATACCCATAAAAGTAACTACAGTGAGTATGATAATATAGGTTCGTTTGGTTTCAATTCAAAAAATTTTGAAGTAAACGTTATTGGGAAAAAAAATAAGAAACCATGAATAAGCACATATTTGTATTTTTAGTTTTATTACTTACACAGATTGTAGTAAGTTGTGGAGTTTATGCTAAAAACCCAAAAAATAGAAATTTGCCTGTATTGATTGTAGATAATATTAAAATAACTGAAATACTCGATAGTTTGATTAAATCCGATAGATTAAAAGAATATTATTCTGACACTTTAATATATGATATAACAATACGCAAACTTCCAGACAGATTTTTATTTACATTTACTTCGACGAAGCTTCTTGGTTTCCTAAACTCAGAACAAGGTGTATTTAAATTTAAAAACCATCTTGTAGTTGTCTATAGCGGTAATTTTGAGAGTATTCAATCATTTTTTTCAAAATCTGATTCGAAACATCAGATTCGCTTTCATGAGTTTAATAACAGGGTAACACCAAAGGGTGAGGTTATATTAGAGATAATGGAAGTTGACACACATAACGTTTGGGGCTTTGTTTATGAGAATAATACTTTTATGCATGCTGGCGAGATGCAAAAAAAATGGGGTAAGTGAGAAATGCCTTTACTGTCGGTTATAACTTAATAAAATGAGCAAAACGTTGCCTTCTTTGGGTGGGAGATTGTTGAGTCTATCATTAACTATCGGCATTTAAAATGTACAGAATGTTTACACATTTATTAATTCTGTAAATTTTTAAATTCTTTTCGTTATGATTAGGACAAGTATAGTTACTATCCGATACAATTTACTAAATTTGCCTCTTGCTACCCTCTCCCTTGGGAGAGGGGCTGGGGGTGAGGTAATACAATTTAAAAAAAGCAACGTAATCATCAACCAGTATTCTGCCGACGGGCAGAAGCATAACCCCTAACCCCTAAAGGGGAATTTCAGGAGCAGCTGTGGTTTTGCTCCCCTTTAGGGGTTGGGGGTTCTACTACCGTAAAGACCATTTGGGAAATATACGTGAAGTTTGGAATGGTGTACGTAAAAACTACAGCAATCAGGTAAAAGAACTTGCCTCCACCCGCCAGCGCACACAGTACTACCCCAGCGGTTTACCCTGGGCAGAAAGCTTTGGCGCGGCGGTGCAAAAGAATAAATTTAATGGTTGTGAATTTATTGAAATGCATGGGTTTGATGTAACGGACTTAGGAAACAGAGGAGTGCAAAATGCTACAAATCGCTTTACATCGATAGACAGATTTGCTGAAAAGTTCCCTTGGCAATCACCTTATGTACATGCTGGTAATAATCCGGTGAATTATGTGGATGTGAATGGGGATAGTATATCTCTTGAACACTTATCTCCGGAAGAAAGAGAACTTTATAATTCTAATATTGAACTTCTATCAAAAAATAAATTCTTCAAAACGTATTATGATATTTTAAGTTCATCATCCACAATTTATTATATTCAAGCAGGAAATGGTTTAAGTGGTTCAGGTTCATATTTAAATAATGTTGTTTCAGCAGAACTAGATGTTCCATTAGTGCTTGCACAAGAATTATTCCATGCATTTCAATCAGAACTAGGTTTTTATGATAAATTTGACTTGACAGTTAGAGAAGCAGAAGGCGATTTAGTAACGACAATGATATTTTATTCAAAAGACACACCTGATGAAGTTACAAATAAGGGATTCATATTAACATCTGATTGGGATCAAGGAATAGGTTCCAAAAAATACATAGATAATAGAGGAAACTTTAATAAAAATGTTTTAACAAACCCTTTTGATGTTGATTTTAATAATGCTGTAAATTCAAGAATTCATTTTTATAAAAATAGAAGCACAACAGAGAATGTTAACTCTCCTAAAAGCTATTTAATACAAAATTCCGGAAAAAGCGCTCATGCAATAAAACACATTGTTAAATTAATCTACAAAATCAATTAAATATGAGGAAGTTATTGTATGTCCTATTGTTAATATTTAATGCAAATATTCTAAATTTGCAATCTTCTGATTTGGCTACAAATAGCAATAATAAAGTTGAGATTACAATAAATACAACAGTTGATTCTGTTCTCAGTAAAGAAATATGTCTTATTAAAAAAAAACCGATAACAATTTTTTTTGAATTAAGAATTGATTCATTGGGTGTAATTCACAGCGCACATATTGTTAAAACTGAAAACCTAAAACCAAATTTTGATATAATCTTTAATATATGCAAAAGTTTAGAAAATTCTGTAAAAGTTAAACACCTATATGACCATTGGAAAAGATATATTGATAAAAAAATACTTCTTGATGAAATTAACTGTATGAGAATAACATATAAATATGTTGGTAATATTCAATAGTGTGTTATATATTTAGTTAAATAATTGAAAATCAACTAATTATCTC
>CAYONE010000192.1:0-2568 GCA_964405245.1 uncultured Paludibacter sp. | reverse complement strand
TTGGTTTTGACGATTTAGTCATGGAACTCGCTTGTGGTCTACATAATTTAAGAATAACGCTGAATAACAGCGATATATAATATTAATCGAAATAAAGTCTATTATCAATAATTTACTTTTCAAGTATTATTATCAATTTATCGACAATAAACTGATATTTTTTCAAATTTAATTCAACTTTTTTATGGATACAAAAACAAAAAAACTTGCACTTAAAGCTCAGAAAGCCGAACTTACTGAATATCATATTTATAATACACTATCTGCAGAATGTAAGAACAAGAATAATGCCGATATACTTCGGAAAATAGGTAATCAGGAAAAAGCTCATGCTATTTTTTGGGAAAATACAACGGGCGAAAAAGTAAAACCCGACAAATGGCGAATATGGAGAACTGTATGGTTTGCTCGTATCTTAGGATTGACATTTGTGTTGAAATTGATGGAAAAAAGAGAAGAAATGGGCGCAAACCTTTACAAACAACTTGCAGTAAAATTTCCTGAAGCAGAACATTTTGCTACCGAAGAAGAAAACCACGAACAAGAATTATTGGCAATGCTTGATGAAGAACGATTGCGGTTTGTTGGTTCTATTGTACTCGGACTGAACGATGCGTTGGTTGAGCTTACGGGCGCCTTGGCAGGTTTTACTCTGGCGCTAAACAGTAATAAAATAATTTCGCTCGTGGGTTTGGTTACCGGTATCTCAGCTGCTATGTCGATGGCTGCATCGGATTACCTTTCGTCGAAAGCCGAAAATGACCCTAATGCCCGTAAATCAGCCGTTTACACAGGTTTTGCGTACCTTATAACAGTAATTTTATTAATATTACCATTCCTTTTACTTTCTGATAAATTTATTGCACTTGGCATAACTTTACTCACTGCCGTGCTAATCATTTTCCTTTTTAATTTCTATATTTCGGTTGCAAAGGATTTGAATTTTAAAGCCCGGTTTTTTGAAATGACAGCTATTAGTCTTGGTGTGGCTGCTTTTTCTTTTTTTGTAGGATATTTATTAAAAAGCATTCTTGGTGTGGATATTTAAACTTTTTTATAACTAAGTTTTTGAAAGTATTTAATGATACACTGTTTTAAACTAACTCTCTAATAATATGCCTTGTAACTTGTAACTCGTAACTAAATCCTTGTAACTACTTATGACCTCAAAAAAAATTCCTCTATTTGTAAAAATTCTTGCAGGAATGTTGTTCGGAATAATCGCCGGATTTTTCTTTCTGAAAACCGGATATTCAGAGTTTGTACTCGACTGGATAAAACCATGGGGTGGAATTTTTATTAAATTGCTAAAACTTATAGCTATACCTTTGATTTTTGTTTCGCTACTTAAAGGAATCGGTAGTATGAACGATTTAAAGAAATTATCGAAACTTGGGCTGAAAACCATCTCTCTTTATCTGGCTACAACATTTTTTGCTGTTTCGCTCGGTTTGATTGCGGTAAGCATAGTTAAGCCGGGCAGTGTTATTACACATGCAGAATCGGAACAATATCGCCAAAAATATATTCAGAATTCCGTTGATAATACAAATAATCAGCCCACTGAAGAAACCAAACAAAAACCTATGGATTTTATCAGCAATCTGATACCCGAAAACATTGTTGCTGCTGCATCCGATAACCGCAATATGCTTCAGGTAATATTTGTGGCGCTTTTAACAGGAATTGCAGTAGTGCTTGCAGGCAGCGAAAAAACCGCTCCGTTTATGTCGGTAATTATTTCTGCAGAAACTATTGTACTGAAAATTATCGATTTGGTTATGAAATTTGCTCCTATTGGTGTTTTCGCTTTAATGGCAGCTTTAGTGATAGATTTTTCGGGCGATGCGGCTATGTTTTCAGCTTTGGGAATGTATGCAATTACGGTTATTTGCTGTTTAGTTTTTCTTGGATTTATTTTCTATCCGGTAATGTTGAATGTTTTTGCCAAAAGAAAAATCAAGGATTTTATGAAATCGATTTTCCCTGTTCAACTGGTTGCATTTTCTACAAGTTCGAGTGCAGCTACTTTACCGTTTACAATGGAACAGGCACAACAAAAACTTGGAATTTCTGAAGAAACAGCTTCTTTTGTTTTGCCCATTGGCTCCACAATAAATATGGACGGTACAAGTTGCTATCAGGCTATTGCAGTGCTGTTTATTGCACAGGTTTTTGGAATTGAACTTAGTATAGCTCAAATGCTCAGTGTACTTTTTGTAACTGTTATGGCTTCAATCGGTACCGCCGCAGTGCCCGGAGCGAGTCTTGTTATGACCATAATGGTAATGACAACCGTAGGAATTCCTGCCGAAGGTATTGCAATAATTATTGGAATAGATCGTCCATTGGATATGCTCAGAACTGTAGTGAATGTAACAGGCGATACGTTTGTGGCTTCGATAGTTGACAGAAGAAAATTATAAATATTCTTTTAGTACATGACAAAAATTATATAGCTATATAATTATTTGATAATCAACAAAATAGTTATCATTTTATTTGGTAAAGACCTTGAAATTTTGTATCTTTATAGCTGATTACCAGTTAGTTATAATGAATACAAAA
>CAYONE010000191.1:0-2638 GCA_964405245.1 uncultured Paludibacter sp. | reverse complement strand
TTATTTTTGACTGTAAAGAAATCACCTTCGATGCAGGTTTTGAATGTGCTGTTGGAAGTACATTTGAAGTAAAGAATCATTAGAAAAAGAAATCATTATTTCACATTTCAATAACAGTTCAGTGTGAAAAACGTGAGTTAAAGCATTCATCTTCCTTAAAAAATAAATATTTTGCAAACAAAATTTTATATTCCTTTAAATCAAACTATTATGAAAACAACAAAATTTATTCTCATCGCATTTTTAGTTTTTACCACACTATTTAGTATTGAAGCCCAAATTAAAGTAACAAACACAGGAAATATTGGAATAGGAACTCTTACTCCTAGCACAACCAAGAAAGTAACTATACAGGGAGATAATATTTTTTTAAGATCAAATTATAATACCAATAATGGATTACAACTTCAATATGATTGGGAAAACGAAGCTTATGATTTAAGTCCAACAAGCAATGGATCTAATACTATTGGATTAAATAAAAGATTTCAAGAAATTTACGGATTCGACATTGTAGGGTTTTATGGTTATTTTACAGATTTATATTGCAATAGAAATTTTTATAATTATAGTGATATAAAACTTAAAAAGAACATAAACAGTTTATCTTTTGACAAATCAGTCTTCTCAAAACTTCATCCAGTATCTTATATCATAAGTGATTCATTATTAATAGCTGATAGAGATAAACAAACAGATATAAAAATATCTTCGATTCAACAATATGGTTTTATAGCTCAAGAAATACAAAGTCTTTATCCACAACTTGTCGATATTGATGTGAAAACTGGATATTTAAAAATAAAACCATTAGAATTTATTCCTATTTTAGTGTCAGCCATTATTGACCAACAAGTTCAAATAGATACACAGGCTAAGCTGATTGAAGAACTCAAAGCTCTATACTCAAACTCAGGTTTTAATAAAATTGGAGCAAGTAATTCTACAACTATTTTGGAATCAGACGTGTTCACCTATCCAGTTTTAGAACAAAACAATCCCAATCCTTTTAATGTATCGACTGCGATTTCATATTACCTACCAGTTACAATAACAACCGCCGCTATTTATATTTACGATATGAATGGCGCCCAGCTAAAAAGCTACCCGATAGCTGAAAGAGGGAAAGGAAACCTGATAATTAAAGGCTTGGAATATCCCGCAGGCATGTATCTTTATGCTTTAATAACCGATGGTAATGTAATTGATACTAAGAGAATGATATTAACGAAATAAAATAATTTTCAAAATGAAAAAAATAGTGATTCAATATTTTATGCTAAATATTGTTTTTCAACTTTATTCAACTGAATTTAAAACCCAAATATATTTTATGGATAGTAAGGGAAATAAAGATACTGTCACTGTAGGTTATTCAAAGTTTGCCTCTAATGATAGTTTGTATTCAGCATTAGGTGAATTTGAAATACCTGACGAAAAGATTGATACAAATTTTTTTATTGGGATATCAAATGTAAGATCTGAGCCAACATTATATAAGTATCAAAAAACATCTTTCAGAACGAAAGTTAAATATGCTGATTTTAAAGAACCTGATTATCGAAGGACATTAAATATTGATGTTATTTGCAAACACTTTCCGTTAACAATTAGTTGGAACAATAATGAATTTATAGATTCGATTCGTTCGAAAAGTTGCATTACTTCGATTGATCCTGGAGGGTGGTTTGATGTTGCAGGATTCATCGAATTTTTGGGAAAAACAAGTTCTACAATATTATCAGAATCTGATCTGTTTCATGATGATAATAATACTTTTTATATTGATTCTATCCATTCAAAACCAGTAAAAGTCGGTAGTCTTTATGTTGGGTTTCTTGAAAATAAATATTCATTAGGAACTAATCTTTTGAAAGAGAATTCTATATATTTATATCCTAATCCATGTGAAAATTTCATAACAATAAAATCAGGAAATGAATATTTAAAGCAAATTCAATTTTTTGATTTAACTGGAAGGATGATCACTTTTGAATCGTTAAATAAAAAGGAAGAAATAATAGATATTTCAAATTTAAAAAGCGGCTTATACTTGTTGAAAATACTAGATAATTTAGATTTTAAAATTTTCACAATAAACAAACAATGACATATGAAAAGAGAGATAATTTTAATCATCATATCATTTTCAATTATATCAATAAGTGCCCAGGAAGTTTATTGTTTTATGTCTGATTCAATAATTGAAAATAATCAATTGCAACAAATTCCTTACTTACCTTCGGTTTGTAGCAATAAGGAGAATTATACAATTTATCCAGATTATTTTATGACTCCCCAAATGACAATCAGAGTTTCTTTTGATGTGATTCAAAAATCTGATGGAAGTGGGAGTTACTTAGGAACAGACAACCAAATAACAGATTTTTTCAGAAAACTGATTGATGCGGCAAATCAATATATGTCAAATTTACCGGTACATATACCAAATGTAAGTTCAAATTATATTATAGATTCAAGGATTCGATTTGAATTAAACAAAGTGTTTTTTTTAAAGAATGATGATGTATATATCACAACTTATGGCAGTAGCGATGCTACTAACGCAAGTTTAATATACAATAACACAACTATCCGAAACTTTAAAAATTGAAAATGCCTGAGAATCTCATATTTT
>CAYONE010000190.1:0-2652 GCA_964405245.1 uncultured Paludibacter sp. | reverse complement strand
TACACTGTTCATTAACTACTCGCATTATGTCGCTTAATTTTGATTACTTACTTACCTTTGAAAATACTGAATTTATTGTACCCGCAGGGATAACAGGTATTATTAGAAGCTCTTCTTATATTATTTTTGAGGTTTATAGTCCTTATGCTGATTCATTAAATATAAATATATTAGGTACTTTAATTGTTAAAAATAATGCAACTATAATGATATACGGTAATCATTCAAAAACTCCTTTTTTGTTTAACGTGAATTCAGGAGGTAAGTTAATCTTTGAATCTACCGGCTTAATACAATACTTGACCTATTATAATAATTATAAATTAAAAATAAATTTTTTTAGTGGAGCCACATTGGTTACCGCGAATGCAAACGGAATAAATGGTTCTATAAAACCATATTACAGTCCTTATGAACTTAATTTTACAGGTTTATATCTAAGTCCAGAAGCCAATTACGAGTTTAATGGTTTGGCACAAACAACTTCAGGATTACCTTCTACTGTACATGATTTAATATTTTCGAATGAGGGTATTAAGACCTTAGCCGGAAATGTTACAGTAACAAATGATTTAAAATTAATGATAAAGCAAGTTTACACATTGCTCCTGCACAAGCAGTTGCGGCTCAAACAGTATTAAATAACGCAGGTGTTTCAGGATTATATATTAAATCCGATGACACGGGAGTTTTACCTACAGGAAGTTTAATTTTCAATAATGATATAAGTACTACTCCTGTACCGGCTACAGTAAGCTTTTATTCCAAAGCATATATCAACCCTGATGCAAAATGGCAGTATTTCGGAATTCCATTTACCGAATATGTGCCGGACTGGACACTGGGACCGTATAAAAAATATCGTTGGGACGAAACTTACTCTAATAATAAGCACTGGCAAATCGTTGAGCCTGATGAAACTATGCTTCCATTTATGGGATATGCAATTACTCAGGATCAGGCTGATTCTTATGATATTAGTGGTAATCTTACGAACAAACCTTTGGTAATGCCATTAACTTATACTCCAAATCCTGATCCAAATGCATATCCGGGTTCGCATATTATGGCAAATCCATATACATCAGCTATACCAATTTCAACTATAGATTTTATTGGTATGGAAGAGAGCGTTGCATTCTATAATACAGGTTCGTATAACGACTGGGCTCAGAATAGCCCGCAAGGATATTTAAGCTATCCAGGTCAATATCTTAATATACCGAAATTTCAAGCAGGAATTAATGGGTTACCATTATCAATACCATCTATGCAGGGATTCATTGTTAAAGTGTTAAATCCAATTCCACCTCAACCCTTAGTGAAAAGAAATACAGAAGTCTTGCAAAAAGCGCCTGCGGCATTTGGTTTGTTATCTATACCATATATGCCAATACCAAACTTGGAGCCATTACGTGCCAAGAAAGATGTAGAACAAGTTGTTTCAACTATTATCGACATCAAAGGTGAAAATCTTAGTGACCGCATGTGGTTGTTTACTAATTCAAGTTGCACTAAAGATTTTGATAATGGTTGGGATAGCCGGAAACTTATGGGTAGCAATTCTGCACCGCAACTTTACTTTGTGGAAAATGATGATAAATTTCAGGTAAGTACAGTTGACGATATTAATGGCTCGCTACTTGGTTTTAGTAAAGGCATCGATAGTGAATATACCATGACATTTACACACAATAATACAGAACTTGCATATCCAAATGGTATTTATCTAATGGATCTTGTTGCGAATAAAACTGTGAATGTTTCCGAAAATGGCGCTACATATACATTTACTGAAAATGGTGCTTTACAAATTAATGGTTCAAAAGCTCCGGCTGTATCAGAGGTAACAAGGTTTAAAATTGTAACAAGTCCGGGCTTTACTACTGATGTAAATAATACCAGTAATGAAATTAAAGTATTCGTTTCAGAAAAAAATATAGTTTTTGACAACCAAACCGAAAAGCAAGCTCAAATGAAACTTTACGATGTAACCGGAAAAGTAGTGATGAGCAGTACCGTACAGGCAGGAGTGTCTTCGGTTAATGTAAATGTACCCGCAGGGACATATATTGTTCAGGTAGTTGCTGACAGAACAAATATAAAATCATCGTTAATTATCAAGTAAAATTATGATAACTGAAAAATCATTTATTTTATCAGTTGAAAAGTTGCACCTGTTAGCTGCATTGGTTTTCGCAATTTGCTTTATACAACCTATGCAGGCAGGTGTATTTCACGAAGAAACCAAGCAAAAAATTGTAAGTTCGTCTGAAAATACACCTATGTATGCCGACCCAAAATATACGAGTCCAGCTATGAATCCGGAAGCTAATAATGATCAGAAAAAACTCAACGATGGTGGTCCTCCGCCCCCGGATGAGCCTATTCCCAATGATACACCTATTCCAGCAAGCATTCTGCCTTTACTTGCAATGGCTTTTGGATTAATTCTTTTGCGGATTCATAAATCCATACGTGAACCCCGTAAAGCAGAGTAGTTATTTCGAATAAACAATATTGATAGCAACTCCGTTGTTGGAAAAAATTTCCTCAACGGAGTTTTTTTTATTACTCAGCAAATATGTATAAATTTCCACTGCCGTACGAAAGTTTTCAAAAAAGCTGATTTTGCAATTTCAAATATTTATA
>CAYONE010000189.1:0-2673 GCA_964405245.1 uncultured Paludibacter sp. | reverse complement strand
GAGGATACTAAAATTCAAATCCAATTATCCCGCAAAGCGGGAATTCTATCTTTTTCTAATCTTTTGGCTAAAGCCCATATTCTCTATTTGTCATTTTAATTGAATGGGCTAAAGCCCAATCCAATTCATGATGAATGGCCTGAAGGCCGATCCAATTCATGAATTCTTTCATTTTCTAATGGAGAATTTTTAAATTTCTCAAATCCATATTTTTCAACGAACTCATTATACTCCTTTTCCCATGTTTTGTGAGCATGGTGTGCTTCCTGATTTTTAATGTAATTTCTAACTTTATCCACCACCGATTCGGATACTGAAACAGCAAAATACTCATCCTGCCATTCAAATTTTTCGTTCAAAAGATTTTGTTTATTATGAGTATCCGCTTGGATACCTAAATGTGTTACTCATTAACACTGTGAGAAGATTTTTATAAAGAAATCAAAATTATGAGGTACATTGTGTAAATTTGAATTTATAAAGATGTCAGAGCTACGCTCCTTTGATATTTATTTGAATTATATTCTACAAAGATATCAGGGCTAACGCCCCTTTATATCAGGTATTAAGCAGCGTAGCTGTGGTATCTTTGTAGAATAATGATAACAATTGAATTTTTAGGGGCGTAGCCCTGATGTCTTGATTTTGAAAGATTAGGTATCCAAACGGATATTCATTTGTTTATTAATCCAATAAGATGATTCCCCTTTTATCAATTGCATTATTTTCCGCATAGTTTGATCTTCGCCCAACGACACTATACAATGACAATGTTCCATGTGTCCATTAATGAAGTCAATATAAATATCTTTCTTTTTTGCATTCTCCCGAATGTGTTTTCACATGGCTATGCGAAGTTCAGGTGTAGAAAGGTAAGGCGCTCTGTTTTTTGTAGACCATACAAAATGAATGTAAACTTTTGCAAACGGCATAATTTCTGTAATTTGATGGTTTGTAATTGTTTGGCTAAAGCCCATATACTCTATTTATCATTTTAATTAAATGGCCTAAAGGCCAATCCAATTCATCTACATCCCCTTTATCATCCCCTCAATAAACGCCACTTCTTCTTCACTCAACCCATACTTGGCGTACAATTGGCGGTCGATAGCGGCTACCGACTGACTCTAAATTACGTCCAAAGATACTCTTCGTTGTATTCAATCTCATGTTTTTTTAAAAACCTGATGTATTCGTCTTTGAAAGTTTCAGTTTTGTGATGTTCCTTTTGGTTTTCAATATAACGCTTTACAACATCCACTTTGCTTTGACTTACCGAAAAACCACCATAACCACCCTGCCATGCAAAATCAGCATAATGAGTTCCTTTTGTCTTAATCCACCGACTACTGTTTCGTTTTAACTCTTCGAGCAAATCGGCTAAAGCAATGTTTTTAGATTGAATACAAAGAATATGTATATGATTTTCAATGCCGTTAATAGCTATAGGGACACATTTGTTTGCTTTTAAGATACCTCCAAGATAGGCAAATAATTCATTTTCAACATTTGCTTTTATCAAATCTTGATTGTGTTTGGTATGAAATACAATATGGGTGTAAAGCTTTGATAAAGATTGCGACATAACTTTGTTTTATTTATACTGCCCCTTCGGGGCGCTATTTTGTATGTTTTTGTTTCTTATCCCAAGGCGTTGCCGTTGGGTTTATGGTATGTTGCCACTTTGTGGCGATGTTGCATCCGCACCATATACCAAAGGCGACGCCATCGGGCTAATGTTATGTTGCCACTTTGTGGCGTTATTCGTATGGCTGAAAGCCATATATATCATTAACCCATGGGCAACGCCCTGGGTGTTAAATGCCGAATGGCATTCCAGCGCCCTGCAAGGGCAGCATAGCTACCCTACATCCCCTTTATCATCCCCTCAATAAACGTCACTTCTTCCTTACTCAGCCCATACTTGGCATACAGCTGGCGGTCGATATCGGAAATGAATTCCATCCTGCTTTAGCTGGAGGATACTAAAATTCAAATCCAATTATCCCGCAAAGCGGGAATTCTATCTTTTTAAATTGTTTGGCTAAAGCCCATTTTCTATTTGTATCATTTTCAGAGTTTAATTCTAAGTGCCAGCCTCACTCTAAGTAAGGCTAACACTTAGTACGAACCTATGCTTTTGGATCGGGACCATATTCATTATCGCCGTGTGTACCTTCGGTCAGGCACAATACCAACAACCAAATACCGCCAATAATCGGGATTAACGCAATAAAATACCACCAGCCGCTTTTATTAATATCGTGCATGCGGCGCACAAACACCGATATTCCGGGAATAATTATTAGCAAAGCATAAGCAAAGTATAAAAAACCAATACTCACTCCTACGGGCTCTACCACTAAACTCGGCATACTTCTTCAATACTGCTAAATAGGGTCTGCTGTTAAACTCAGACTACGTTTATATATAAAATTTGACGAGAATCGTCTGTTTGTTTAATAATTTCTATTTGTTTAAAAATGGATGACAGATTTTGAAATGCCATTTTCAGCAAGCGTTCTGAAAAACTCAGCAAGTTGACTATTGTGCGCAGGAGTGCTACTCCGGCCAATTTGACTAAGTTCAACACCAAAATTATGGTGGCAATCCAACTTTCGCTTGTTCCTTTGAGTCTTGCTTTGATACGATTCAATCCGTATCCTGTTTTGG
>CAYONE010000188.1:0-2727 GCA_964405245.1 uncultured Paludibacter sp. | reverse complement strand
AAACCTCCAATTTCTATTTCAGTTCAACTTCAAATTTATATTCCACTTGGGTTACCGGTTTTTTAATTTCGAGGAATTCCCGTGTGTTTCCAAAGTCAGGAATTACATTTATATCAAGATAACTCAGGTAGGGTGCATCTTTTGCCATGGGAATGAAATGAAAATACATTTCATGCATTTTTAATGCATCTGCATATCGTTTAAGACCAATCGTCCATGGTTTACTTGTGTATAAATCATCGGTTTGCAATTCGCCGTTCATCATACACAATGCACGGTCGCCACGGTAATTGAAAGTGATAAACACATCGTTAATTTTTGTCCAGTCAATATTGGGAGCTCTCAAAACAAAATGCCTGTCATCGGTTTGTATCAGTTCAAAATCGGGTTTTACCTCATTTAAAACAATTTTCCTGGCGCTCATACTTTTATGTAAAGCGCTAACTTTTAAAGCTATGCCTGTTGAAATATTTATTTTTCCTGTAGTGGGATAAAAGTTTAATTCTACCGAATCATGCCGGGTAGTAATCAAAGTAAGTTTGGTATTATCTTCTAAAACCAAAGCATTGCTTATAACTAAAAACTTATTCGTATCGCCGATAATATAAGCATTTTGCGCTACTTCAAAGGGCAATATCAAAAAATCTCTTCCATTCACCTGCATTTCACAAACTTGTTTCTGCCTGAAAGTTACGATTGTATTATCACCGGAAATTCTTGTGCGAAAACCTTTTCCTGTTATTTTCAATTTGCCTTTTAATACCATTTCAGGAAGAATTCCATCGATAGAAATAAAAACATTGAATGATTTTCCGTTGTTTTTAAACCGGCTAAAAGGTTGCAAGGTAGCCTGACGAACATTTACACCATCGTAAACCATATTTATCGGAAAAATTGCAGAACTGCCCGCATTTAACCTAAAAGTTCCATCAGCAGGAAATTTTACTTCTCCCGATTTGGTTTTGATATCGATTTTCAATCCATCCAAAGTTTTTGCTTCCAAATGATCCTGATAATTGTGCATAAAAAGGTAGCCTTTTTCACCATCGCTTCTCACGGCATAACGCAATGTATTCAAATTATTGGCTTTGATGGTATCGGAACCTTCAGGCAAAACCGGATAAAGCGGCGCTAAATCGTGTCCGAAATCGCGCAGGAAGTAATTAATGAATTTCAGACCGTAAAAACCGCTGCTTGCCCTGCCAAACTCTCCAATCGGCGCCTGATAATCGTAGGATTTGTGATTAAGCCCCCAACCTTCCGATAAAAAGAAATTCCCAATGGAAGGAGTTGTTCCGCCATGATACATGTAATATCCGAGTCCGTTTGTTCCGCTGCCAACTGTGCGCACCATCATAGGCAAAAAACTTTCGCCCGGTACGCGCGGACGGCGCGAATATGTTACTGCCATGCCTGTTCCCAACTCAGCAGCCATCGAAGGATATAAATCGACATCGTAACTAACGGGCGAATAATCGGGATTTTTATGAATATTTTTGTAAAGATAAAAAGGTGAAGCACTGTTGCTTGCCGACCAAAACGGATAAGCATAACCAGCCATTACAGGAATGCTTCCTTTCTCCACAATAGTAGCTCTTCCCCAGCCCGTAGCGGTGTAAATAGGAGTTATCAATCCCGCGTTTACGGCCAAATTTTTAAGTGTTTTCATGTGGTCGCGCCCCATGTTTGCAAATTCGTTACCTTTGGTATTTATACCAACACCATCCTGTGTTATTTTAACATCTCTGCGTCCCACAGTTCGTTCGCGGGGAGCATCCATGTAGCCAAAACCCCAGGGTGCTGCCGAGTGTTGATATTCATTTTCAATCTGAGTGCCGATAATCGGTCCGCCGTCTTTGAACATAAGACCTTTCAATTGTTTGCCAATTTCATGATAAAACCTGTTGGCGTAAAACAGGTAAGCCGGATCGTTGGTACGCACTTCAATAGGGCGTCCGTAAAGCCAGTCGGGGAGTCCACCATTACGTATTTCGCCATGCGCAAAGGGGCCAACGCGTATGATAACTTCCAAACCGTTTTTGCCGCAAAGTTCAACAAATCGTCGCAAATTTAAATCATCGGTCCAGCTGAATTGCCCTTCTTTAAATTCATGCAAATTCCAGAATATATAGGTTGCAACAACATTTATGCCTCCAGCCTTTATTTTTTTTATCTGCTCATCCCAATATTTATTCGGATATCGGCTATAGTGAAATTCACCGATAACAGGGATGAAAGGTTTCCCGTTTCGTTCGATATAGAAACTGTTAACGCTAATTGAATCGCCATCAGGATTGCTGCCTCCCAAATCGAGATGACCGCGGATAATTTTTTGCTCAGAATTACTGACATCAATTTTGTAAGTTGTTTGGGAATGTAATAAAAACGATGTTATTACAGCTAACGATAGTAAAATTTGTTTCTTCATATTTATTTCAGTATATATTAAAAGCGTAAAGAAATACCAAAACTCTCAGTATTTTTCAAGAGAGATTTGTGTAATTCATCAAGTAGTATTGATCTGAGATTTTTAATTCATACACTGCTTGGCATAATTATTAATCCCAATTTTTTTCCTGATAAAAACAATCAGTCCGGTTATAAGTAATAGGAACAAAATAATGTCGCATTTTAATTTAATTTCAAATACCACAGATTTATAATTGATGCTCTTTTGAACGTCTTTTGTACTCTCATTCGGTTGTTTAGCCCGCTAAACGCCCTCAT
>CAYONE010000187.1:0-2765 GCA_964405245.1 uncultured Paludibacter sp. | reverse complement strand
GCGACTCCATGAAACAGGAACGCGTAGCAATTGCCGATCTCCAAAAATTAATCGGTGATGCGGTAAACATGAAAAATCTTTTCAGAAAAATTGTGGAATAAACTATTTTGAAATGACTGAATATAAAAAAACTTTTTCCTCTTGAAGGAAAAAGTTTTTTTTGAGTTTGACTATGCTTTACAGCGGATTTTTAAGTAATTCTACTAAATTAAACCATTTAAGAACACAAAAGAGCACATAAGTCAACAATAGAAATTATTCTCAACAATAAAAATGTTTTTTTTGTATCAGGATTAAGTTTTTTCTTCCTTCTGTCTTCCTTCTGTCTTCTTTTGTGTTCTTATGTGGTTAATATTTTATTTTGGTAAAGTCGAAGTAATTCAATTTAAATGAAGATTTATATTTAAAAAGCAGCGATTAAGTTTCTTTACTTTTTAAGATATTTGTTCGCGCGATTTGTTTATTTCGACATTGGTTTGTATTCTACAAAAGCCTCTATGGCTTCGTATGATGCTAAACCGAGTTTGTTGTATAGGTCGGCGGTAGCTTTGTTTCTTTCTTCAGCGCGTTGCCAGAAAAGTCGTTCATCGCCACCCATAAAAGGAGCGCTTTCCATTTGTGATTGATGTTTAAGAATTGCGTTTCGTTTCTGACGGAGTTGTTCGGGGCTCATTGGTACAGCCATTTCAATATGGTCAATTTCCCATTCAGCCCATGCACCGCGATACATCCATACTCTGCATTCTTTCATCCATTCGGAGTGTTTCAATTCATCAATAGCGGCAAGCGCAGCATTCAAACAAACTTTATGAGTGCCGTGTGGATCTGCCAAATCGCCGGCTACAAATATCTGATGCGGTTTTATTTCATTAATTAAATCACGGACTTTAAATACATCAATTTCTGTGAGTTTCCCTTTTTGTACTTTTCCTGTTTCGTAAAAAGGTAAATCCAAAAAGTGTACATTTTCGGGTTTCACACCAACAAACCGACATGCCGAACGGGCTTCCTCACGCCGTATTTGTCCCTTTACAAAAAGTATATTAGAAGTGTCTGAATCGCCTGCGTTTTTTTCAAACATTGTGTAACTCAATGCTTTCTCAATAACAGGAAATAAATTCTCATTTTTTGCATCGAATTTCTCAAGCAGATTTCTGAAAAGCGATATTGAACGTATTAACTCGTCATCGCCTACAGCTATATTTCCAGATGTTTGGTACGCTACATGAACTTCGTGATGTTGATCGACGAGACGTTGAAAGGTTCCACCCATCGAAATTACATCATCATCCGGATGTGGACTAAAAATCAACACTTTTTTAGGGTAAGGTTTAGCTCTCTCTGGTCTGTTTGTGTCATCGGCGTTTGGTTTCCCGCCCGGCCAACCAGTGATGGTGTGTTGCAAATCGTTGAAAATTCCAATATTTACATCGTAAGCCGAACCATAAAGCGATAGTAATTCATCTAAACCATTTTGATTATAATCTTTATTTGTAAGTTTAAGAATCGGTTTTTGAGTTTTATTACACAACCATACAATAGCTCTGCGAATTAGTTTGTCAGTCCACTCGCAGGAACCTACTAACCACGGATGGCTTAGCCGGGTAAGCAACTGAGCCGCGTCCAAATCGATAACAGCTTTCGCGTTTTTGTGCAGTTGCAATGCAGTTGCAGGTACATTCTCATCTTGTTTTCCTTCAACTACTTCTTTTATAATGCCTGCTTTGTATTCGCCCCAAGCAGGGAGAATTACTTTTTTCGCATTTAAAATGGTTGAAAGGCCTATTGTTATAGCACTGAGTGGAATTTCCGAAACTGAAGCATAAAACTGTTTCAAATCCCGTCGCGAAACTTCATCGAGCAGCATAAGTCTTGTAACAGATGTAGTTTGTGACCCAGGCTCATTATATGCAATATTACCAACAAGCCCAACACTTACCAGAATTAAATCAAGCCCACCATGATTTTCAATTTCCTGATCGTAATTTCTGCAAAACTCATACACGTTCGATCTGTCCACAGAGTGATTGGGAGTGTAAAAGTTTTGCATATTGAAATCTACTTTGTTGAGCAGATGTTCAGTAATTATTCGTGCATTAGAGTGTACATTTTCATCCGCAAGTGGAAAAAATTCAGTAACATTAAAAATTATTACATTTTCAAAGCTAAGTCCATCATTCTTATGCATTTTTACCAATTCAACATAAACATCAAGGGGAGTAAGTCCACCTGATAATCCTAATGTGCATTTCTGATTTTGATTTTGTTTTGATATGATAAGTTCTGCAATTTCTGACGCGATAGATTTAGCACCTTCTTTAACGCTTGTGAAAATTTCTGTATGAAGTTTTTCGTATCGCGTTTGGCGGAGTTTCTCAAATGCATCAGCAGGCCTGAAGTATCTTTCAGGAATTCGTTCGAGTGTGATTTTTGAGCTTAGATTTAAATTCATGGTATTTTTATTTTTCAATGAAACTTATTTTTTATTTACATATTTTTTCTGTGCTGAAAAAATATGTAAGAATCAGGAATTTTTTTTACATTCGATTCTGTTTGGTCATAAATTTTGTGCAAAATTAGTGTTTTTTCGACAACTACTCAACCTTTTTTCGGAAACAATATTTCTAACAGTTTTGTGTTGTATATATTACTTAAATGTATAACTTTTTAGGCAAAAAAAAATCCTGATATTTTTTCAACACCAGGATTTTAAGCAGTAAATGATATATAATGATATGTTTTAATAATCATTAGTATTTTTGAAA
>CAYONE010000186.1:0-2771 GCA_964405245.1 uncultured Paludibacter sp. | reverse complement strand
TAACCGTGCTTTTGCTCATTTCAGATTTTAAGTTAAAAAAAGATTGTAAAAAGGATAACTAAAGATTATAAGTTAACAAATGGCTAAAGGAGATTTAAGTTACACCCGGAACATTGGAATTATGGCGCACATTGATGCCGGTAAAACAACTACGTCTGAACGTATTTTGTATTATACCGGTCTTACTCACAAAATTGGTGAGGTTCACGATGGCGCTGCTACAATGGACTGGATGGAACAAGAGCAGGAACGCGGTATCACAATTACTTCGGCTGCAACAACCACTTCGTGGGATTACGAAAACGATAAATATAAAATCAACCTGATTGACACTCCGGGACACGTTGACTTTACAGTTGAAGTTGAGCGTTCACTTCGAATTCTCGATGGAGCTGTAGCGGCTTTTTGTGCAGTTGGAGGTGTTGAACCGCAGTCAGAAACTGTTTGGCGTCAGGCTGATAAATACAATGTGCCTCGTATCGGTTTTGTAAATAAAATGGACCGTTCCGGCGCTGATTTTTTTGAAGTTGTACGCCAGATTAAAGAAGTTCTTGGCGCAAAACCCTGTCCTATCCAAATACCTATCGGTGCAGAAGAAAAATTCAAAGGTGTAGTTGACCTAATTAAAATGAAGGCAATTTTCTGGCACGACGAAACAATGGGAGCCGAATATTCAGTGGAAGAAATTCCAGCCGATTTAAAAGCAGAAGCTGATGAATGGAGAGATAAAATGCTCGAAGTTGTAGCTGAATACGACGATGAATTAATGGAAAAGTATTTTGATGACCCTTCAACAATAACTGAAGAGGAAATTAAAAGAGCAATTCGCAAAGCAACACTTTCAATGGAAATTAATCCACTGATTTGTGGTTCTGCATTTAAAAATAAAGGCATACAAACCATGCTCGATGCAGTTTGTGCATTTCTTCCAAGTCCACTTGATACTCCTGAAATAATTGGTACAGATCCCAACGATTCTGAAAAACAAATTGTTCGCCATCCCGATGCATCAGAACCTCTAACTGCACTTGCATTTAAAATAGCAACTGACCCTTATGTTGGTCGTTTGTGTTTCTTCCGTGTTTATTCAGGTAAATTGAATGCAGGTTCGTATGTTTATAATGCACGTTCGGACAAAAAAGAACGAATTTCACGTATTTTCCAAATGCATTCTAACAAGCAAAACCCTGTTGAATGTATTTCAGCTGGAGATATTGGCGCAGGCGTTGGATTCAAAGATATTCGTACAGGCGACACTTTGTGCGATGAAACGCATCCAATTGTGCTTGAATCGATGGATTTCCCTGCACCTGTTATCGGTATTTCTGTTGAACCAAAAACTCAGAAGGACCTCGATAAACTGGGTATGGGATTGTCGAAACTTGCTGAAGAAGATCCAACATTTACCGTACATACTAACGAACAAACCGGACAAACAATTATCAGCGGTATGGGTGAACTTCACCTCGAAATTATTGTTGATCGTTTAAAACGTGAGTTTAAAGTTGAATGTAATCAGGGTCGTCCTCAGGTAACATATAAAGAAGCAATTTCGCAATCGGTTGAAATTCGTGAGGTTTATAAAAAACAATCAGGTGGTCGCGGTAAGTTTGCCGATATTATTGTTAAGGTAGAACCTGCCGATGCCGAATTTGAAACAGGACTGCAATTTGTTGATGTGGTTAAAGGTGGAAATATTCCTAAAGAATTTATTCCTTCAATTGAAAAAGGCTTTAAAACTGCCATGAAAAATGGTGTTCTTGCCGGATTCCCGCTCGATAAACTGAAAGTAACAGTTATCGATGGTTCTTATCACGCAGTTGACTCTGATCAACTATCATTCGAAATCTGCACACAGATGGCATTCAAAACTGCTTGCGCTAAAGCAAAACCAATTCTTTTGGAACCTATTATGAAAATGGAAGTAGTAACTCCTGAAGAAAATATGGGCGATGTAATTGGCGACTTGAATAAACGTCGTGGGCAGGTAGAAGGAATGGAATCGAGCCGTACAGGTGCACGTATTGTAAAAGCTAAAGTTCCTTTAGCTGAAACCTTCGGATATGTTACTGCATTGCGTACAATCACTTCCGGTCGTGCTACTTCATCAATGGAATTCTCACATTATGCTGAAGTTTCTTCTTCGTTAGCAAAAGAAGTTTTAGCTGAAGTTAAAGGTAGAGTAGATTTATTGTAAATAATATAGTTTCAGGTTAGCGAATGACTCTTAACCTGAAACTCTAAATAAATTAATAATAAAATAAAAAACTGACAATGAGTCAAAAAATTCGTATCAAACTAAAATCTTATGATCACAATTTGGTTGATAAATCAGCCGAAAAAATTGTGAAAACAGTAAAATCAACTGGTGCAGTTGTAAGCGGTCCAATTCCACTTCCTACACATAAACGTATTTTTACTGTGAACCGTTCGACTTTTGTAAACAAGAAATCACGTGAACAATTCGAACTATCTTCCTACAAACGTCTTATCGACATTTATAGCTCAACAGCCAAAACCGTTGATGCTTTGATGAAACTTGATTTACCAAGTGGTGTAGAAGTAGAAATTAAAGTGTAATATAGCTACGAGTTACAAGTTACGAGTTACAAGGTTTTAAATGCTAAGTAATTTGTAATCTTTTAAGAATGTAGCTCAGTGTCTATTATTTAAACTAAATTAAATAAAATGTTGCGTGAAAACGGTTCTTGTAACTTGTAACGCGTAACAAGTAACTAAAAATAACAATTGAAATGCCAGGATTATTAGGA
>CAYONE010000185.1:0-2782 GCA_964405245.1 uncultured Paludibacter sp. | reverse complement strand
GCGCGGCGGTGCAAAAGCACAAGTACAACGATAAGGAGTTTATCGAAATGCACGGCTTGGATGAGTATGACTCCGAAGCACGGTGGTATTATCCCGCCATTATGCGCACTACTACCATAGACCCGCTGGCGGAGAAGTATTACAGCATAAGCCCGTATGCGTGGTGTGCGAATAATCCGGTGAGTAGGATTGATCCGGATGGCAAGGAATGGAAGATGACTAAAAGTGTTGTAGCTGGTGTTACAATATATTCATTCGATGTTTCTGCAGTTCTATATAACAATTCTGATTCAAAAATAGATATGGAAAAACTGAAAGAAGCAATTACAGCTCAAGTAATGGGAGTATTTAACTTCAAAGGAGATGGATTTCAGGTCTCAATGGATTTTAACCTTAAAGTAGTTAATTCTATAGATGATATATCTGAAACTGATCATGTATTTCAGGTTGTTAGCCAAGAGTCAATTAATTCTAATTATGGTAAAGAAACACAAGTACTTGGAAATACACAGATTAATGGTTTAAACATCAAATTGGGTGTTGATGTAGCAAAGGATATTATTTCAGGAAAAAATCAGCGAACAGCTGCTCATGAATTGGCTCATACCGGAGGGTTATTACATATCGATAATAATAAAAAAGGTGTAGGCTTTGATGTTCATAACTTAATGATGACATTGCCATTAGCTATGAATCACGGTGGAAATGAGATTGTATCAAATAGATTACGTGAGTATCAAGTAAATCAGATTTATGAAAACAGAAATAATGTAAATCAAAATTCTCCAGTCACTCCTTTGAAGGGTTATTATTTAAAGAATGGAATTCTTTTCACTCCAATAATATATAAATGTTTAAGACTATGAAACTAAAATATATATTTTATATGCTCATTTTTATGTTATATTCATCATGCAATGAAGCAAATCATAAAATTAAATCTAAATCTAAAAATAATAATAAAGATAAAAATGGATTGATAATATATTTTTCAAGTCAATTTCAAGATAAATTACAATTGTCAATTAATGATATTGTTGTCTATGATAGTATTGTGTATTATAATATGAACGATTTCTCTAATAGAATGGAGATTTTGACAGATGTAATAGATACTGTGGGTTATCATTTCAATGTGAAATTTTCTGATAAAGAGAAAACATTTTTTCTTCCTTCAAAAGGATTGAATAAGATAATTATTAGCTATGGAGGTGTATTTGACATTGAACTCATTGAAAATAAATCTATAGAAAATGATAAATTTACAATTTATCTTTCTAAGAATATTGAAGATAATTGCAATGTGAAAATTGCAGCTGATTCAGACACTCTTTACAATGGAAAGTTTATCAATAATTACCCACCCAAATATTATAATACTATGGAGCTTAAATATAACAAAAATAAAAATAAGAAAATCAACTTTTATGTTGAAATTTGGAATACTTTTATTTATTTTGATTGTATACCAGCAAAATATTGTTGTGTAAAAGTTAATCTTGATTATTCTTACAGAATTGCTACAAATTTAGACGGAGATTGGGAAGCATATTGGAGTTTAGATTAATTTACCCCTATGTTCTTCGGGATTGCATTCCATGCTCCCATGCGAATTTCATCATATGGGAGTAAAAGGTTTTGCAATTTAAAAACGGCAATGTAATCATAAACCCGACCTATCGGATGTAACTTAATTAAATGAGTAAAAGTCGCGCTTGTTGGGTGGGATTTTCTCTGTCCTGTCGGATATGTTAATTTAAATGAGCAAATAATCCCCGCTCCCGCGCGATTGTATCGCGTGGGAGTAAAAGGTTTTCAGTTTAAAAACAGCAACATAATTATCAACCAGTATTCTGCCGACGGGCAGAAGCATAACCCCTAACCCCTAAAGGGGAATTTCAGGAGCAGCTGTGGGTTTGCTCCCCTTTAGGGGTTGGGGGTTCTACTACCGTAAAGACCATTTAGGCAATATCCGCGAAGTATGGAACGGTGTACGGAAAAACTACAGCAAACAGGTAAAAGAACTTGCCTCCACCCGCCAGCGCACACAATACTACCCCAGCGGTTTACCCTGGGCAGAAAGCTTTGGTGCGGCGGTGCAGAAGCACAAGTACAACGATAAGGAGTTTATCGAAATGCACGGGCTTGATGAGTACGATAGTGAAGCACGCTGGTTTTATCCTGCCATTATGCGCACTACTACCATTGACCCGCTGGCAGAGAAGTATTACAGCATAAGCCCGTATGCGTGGTGTGGGGGAAATCCGGTGAGTAGAATTGACCCGGATGGACGAGCTGATTTTGAAGTAAATACAAATAATAAAAGTATAATAAAGAATGACAATACAAGTGAGGATAGAGTTTTTATTGTTAATGAAAATGGAGATAAGACACTTATATCTACATTTGAAGTTGGAACTTTAAAACTTAATGAAAAGCAAGTAAAAGTAGATGGGAAAATTGTAACCATTTCATTCTTTGAAGTAAAAGGAGATGATAATGCAACAAGTTTATTTGAGGCATTTGCAGATCCTTCAGTTACTAAAGTTGAGTGGACGCATGCAAAAGTAGGAAAAGAGAATTCAGGTAGAAATATTGTTGGAACAAACTTTGATGAAGGATCGACAGCTGTTGGCTCTTTTCTAGCAAGAAAAGGCTATACTTTAAGAGAAGTCATACATAATCATACTTCTGGTAATTTTAACACTTCACCTGAAGATAAAATAAATTATATCACAACTATCCGAAACTTTAAAAATTGAAAATGCCTGAGAATCTCATA
>CAYONE010000184.1:0-2827 GCA_964405245.1 uncultured Paludibacter sp. | reverse complement strand
CAATACAATATGTTACATCAAAAGATTGAAAAGTTAATACCATTTATAAGTGAGGAATTTATCACTTATCCACTATGGGAGGAAGGTAAATACATTCCATTTCTAAAATGTTGGCAAAAATCTGATACCGAAAATAAATGCGCTCGTTTATCAAATCGGTTAAACAAACACTTTGAAAAAAGCGGATATGAAATTTCATTCGTCCACAAAGAGCATATGAGCGTTATTCATGAATTTTATATTTATCCGAAGTATAAAGAATTAAAAAACGGTTCATATAAATTCAAGAAAACGGACTGGTCTATTGAGGAAATGTTTGATTTGTTAGCTGCTGTCTTAAAATAGCCTATAACGGTTGAATCAATTCACCGTAAATCGTAGCACAATGTTTAATATTAGCACAAACTTATCCGCTTTATGGTGTATAGCTTGTGTTAGCAAATCGTTTATTATGAAAGGCACAAAATCGAAAGTAAAAATTGGCAACAAATTGACAAAGAAAACGAAAGCAAGTTTAGATTGGGATAACAAAAAGTGCAATAAAAGCACTATTCAAAAAATAATGAAAGCAACAGCAGATGAGCAGTCTTTAAATGTTTGCTAACGATGGTGCTATGCGTTCGGTTTTGCTTGCAGAAACTATCAATTAAGCACAAAACTATCTGCAAAACTGAAGTATAGCACGTGTTAGCTACTGTACTTATTATTAATAATATAAAATACAAAACAATGTTAAAAATACACGAACTTAAAACATGGCCTAAATACTTTCATGAAGTAAAATCAGGCGTAAAAAAATTTGAAATTAGAAAGTTTGATAGGGATTTTAGAGTTGGGGACGAATTGATATTAAGGGAATTTGTTCCTGAAAATTACTATGAAGACCAGACCGAAAAAGAATATTTTACAGGCAATATATGCCATAGGCGAATTGATTATTTATTAGCTGATTCTAAATTTGGTATTCAAGAAGGTTACGTTGTGCTGGGTATTTCTCCAGTATAGTAGCTAACGGTTTGCAGCTATGCCCAGTTGGGCAATTAATAGCATAAATTTTCAATAACAGATAAACTTAATAAAATGGAAGAAACTTCAAAAAACAACGAAACTGCCCAATTGGGTATAGCTGCTGTTAGCGGTTCGTTGCAATTTAGAGAACCGTTATGTTTAAACGTAAAATACGCCCTTGCTTTTGAGTTTAGGGCATTAGTTGAGCGTATAGCAGATTGCAAAGTAAAAAACGTGATTGAAATTAAGTCAGGAGAATTACTACAATATTGGATTGAATGCCCGAAAGAAAATGAGAATGAAATTACTGATATGGCTTTTATGACTTGGATTAAGAACCCAGTGTTTCAAAAATATTATCACGATACAATGGCGTTTCAAGAAATAGCAGATAAGTATGTTTCGGAGCGGTGTCAGCAATGACCGATAACGGTGGCAATATGAAAAGTTGGCTTGTACCGACCTTTCAAATTACCACAAACGCTGATAGCCAATTTTTTATATTGCGTGTTATAAAACGTTTATTATTATGTACATATCAAAGAAAAACAGGGAATTAATAAAGATGAAATTTGGAGGTAAATGTGCTTATTCAGGTACAGAATTAGAACCAGATTGGCAGATTGAACATATTAAACCAGTGGTAAGAAATTGGTTTGACGGCACTATGCTTTTTAAAGATGACGATTGTTTAGAAAACATGGTTCCTGTACAGAAAATAATAAATCATTACAAACACTCGATTAGTTTGTATGAGTTTAGAACTTGGCTACTTGGAGGATTGCACACAAGATTAAAAAAATTACCTAAAAATCCACGAACTGAAAAAGGGATGAAACGCAAAGAATATCTTTTAAAAGTCGCTGGGTATTTCGGAATAACAGAAGATAAACCATTTAACGGCAAGTTTTACTATGAAACGTTTTATAACGTTTGACGGTAAACTCTTGTTGCCGTTTTAAACACGAGAGATAAATTATCAAATTACAACAAAATGAAAAACGAAGCAGAAAATATTGATAACCAGCAAGGCAATGGAGTTTTACCGTGTGTTATGCCCAGTTGCATTGATAAATGGTTGCCGCTTATAGCAGATAATTACCATGCAGAAAGCGAAATACGTGGTAATATGCAAATAACAACCAAAAGCGGAATGATAAATGGTAAAATATTTATAAGATGTTCAATAGTACCAATTGGCAATTGGGCATAACGGACAGGTATAGCCTTAGTGGCGTTACAACCAGATAGCCTTTCAAATCGCACAGCTGCCAGCCATTAAGGCTATACAGTGTTACCACCCGTTTTTATTTTTATCTAATACATAAATATATGAATGCAAAAAAATTAATGAATCCAAGGTTTGAAATAATTGCCGATTATCCAGATTCAAATTTTAAAATCGGCGAAATTATTGAGTTTGATGGCATAATTCACGGCACGAGCGAGCCTCAAAAGTTTGTTCGAAATCCTGAAAAATTCCCTCACTTATTCCGTAAATTAAATTGGTGGGAAAATAGAAAAGTTGAAGAGATGCCAAAACGATTAATCTGTAAAGCTATTCCAAATGACACTGAAATAATGGAAATTCAGGAGTGGGACATGGATTTATTAGTCGGTTGGCTCAATAAAAAAGAAAGGACTTGTTGCTCTCTGCGTTCTTTCAATCCTGAGTATGGTTATTTTCCTGTCGATTAAATGGGTGGTAACGGTGGCGGTATGAAAGCGTGCCGGATTGCGAGCGAAACACTATCAAAATACACTAATTTATGAACGGAGAACAGAACTTAAATAACCCACAACACCCGGCATGTTTTAT
>CAYONE010000183.1:0-2850 GCA_964405245.1 uncultured Paludibacter sp. | reverse complement strand
CTGGATGTCAATCAAATATAGATATTTTTAAATTTTTGTCATGTACTTAGAAATATTATTTGAAATTCTTTGTTTCAAAAGTCAATTAATCAGATTAAATATCTATTTTCTTTAAACCAAACGAGCGCTTCAAAAATGGCTTCATCAATAGGCTTCTGAGGCATTTTCAGCTCCTTTACTGCCTTTTTATTACTGTAATATTCCTGTATTATAAGCTGTTTCAGATTCATACTGCAAATTTCGGTTTTCACTCCGAACAAACGAATAAAATCACCTGCTTTACCCGCCATTTCGAGAAATGCATCAGGAATTTCAATAATATTTTGTTGGTACTCCCCTACCCTGCTTTGCAATTTGAAAAACTCCGCAAACGAAAGATTTACACCTGACGCCAAATAACGATCACCGTTTTGGCCCATTGTCAGCGCTTTACAAACAGCTTTTGCCACATCTGTTGCTGCCACAAAGTTTTTTCCGCCTTTTGGTACAAACATAAGACGTTTTTTATAACCCATCAGTATAAGTTTTCCTGAGCTCGGTTTTACATCATGCGATCCAATTATAAACGTTGGATTGATTATTATTACATGACGACCTGTTTTTTTTGATGCTTCCACAAATAATTTTTCAGCTTCCACTTTACTTCTGGCATAAAACGATTTATTAAACGGATATTTAATATCACAACGTTCATCAGCTTCTTTATCTGGATTTCCATAACCAATGGTATTGGCCGTACTTACAAACACTATTTTATTGATACTCAGATCATCTGCAACACGGATAACATTGGCTGCACCCGCAATATTTACATTCCGGTAATCTTCATAATGTAATAAATCAGTAGCAGTAACCGCTGCAATATGAATAATGGTATCGCACCCGTCAGCAGCAGATTTCATCTGATTGTAATCCGTAAAAGTTCCTTTAATAATTTCTATTTCTTTCGTATTGAAATATACATCGCGCGTACCACGAAGTAAAATTCGGATTTTGTGTTTCATTTGCTGTAGCTGCATCACCACATGATGCCCGAGAAGTCCATTGGCGCCGGTAACGAGTATTTTCATTTGATTATAATTGCCACCTAACCCTGCCCCCTAACCCCCTAAAGGGGGAATAAGGACGGGAATAAGAGAGGTTTGTGAAATTTTTAAATATTCTCTTGTTTAACCAGGGTTTTTATTTTGTCGTGGGTGTTTCAATTGAAATTCAAAGATAAATATTTTACTTCAAAAGAATAAATTTTTGTAACTACTCAGCACTTCAAAATACTTTACTGAGTGATTTTTGGAAAATTGTAGATTGGAAATATCAAAATTTTCACAAAATAACAGCCAAATTCATAACGCTTAATGTTGATTGTAGCTCCTAAGTTCCCCTTTAGGGGGTTGGGAGGCTGGGTAGATACAAATTTTTCATGAATTGATTTTTTATACAAAAACGACAATCCGGTTGGATTGTCGTTTTTTCAGTCAATGTTGTTTGGTCTTTATTCTTTGTTCTATTTCAGCTTTTTGGAAACTAATCCGTCCACCGAAAATTTACCACCACCGCTAATCATAAGAGCAGCTGCAAGTCCTAAAACAAGAATAAAGTATTCCATACCTTCACCTGCCTGAGCGCCAAACCAGTTCATAAAGAAGCCGTGTTCAACATGTCCGCCAAGAAACATGGCGCCACCCAAAGTGAGGAAAATTGAAAAAGCCATAAAGCGTGTTCCGGCACCGAGTATTACTCCTATTGCACCCACAAATTCGGCGAGAATAACCAAAACGCCTAGTAAAAGAGGCATTCCCATACCAGTGAAAGCACCAAGCGTACCTTCAAATCCATATCCGCCAAACGAACCCAGCGCTTTTTGCATGCCGTGAGGCAAAATAACTATTCCCAATGCTAAACGTGAAATTAATAACGACCAACTGGTGGTATCTGTTGCAAAGAATTTTTTAATTAAAGTGTTCATAATCATTTTTGTATTTGTTATTATATTATTTTTTGTATTGATAAATTAAATCAGAGGAACTTCCATAAGTAATACTTTACTGTCAGAAGTTGTTTTAAAACTGATACTTGAAGTTTCTGAAATTCCAATTCCATCGCGTCGGTTTAATTGTACGCCTTCAACAGTAACATCGCCTTCTATAACCAGTACATATACTCCGGTTTGCGGATTTTTTAACGTATAACTTCCCTCCCAGCCTACTGACAAATCACCTAAATGAAACCATGCCTGTTGATGTATCCACATGCCCTGATCGTCAGGATTTGGTGAAACAATCTGGTATAATTCATTTTTCTTCGCCAAATCGGTAATCGAAATTTGTTCATACCGTGGAGTTACATTGCGTTTGTTGGGGATTACCCATATCTGAAACAATTCGAGCGGAATTTCTTTTTCGTGATTAAATTCACTATGAAAAATACCGGTTCCGGCACTCATTACCTGAATTTCGCCCGCCGAAATGGTTCCGTGATTGCCCATACTGTCCTTGTGTTCCACAACTCCTTTGATGGGAATGGTAATAATTTCCATATTATCGTGCGGATGCATTCCAAAACCCTCACCACCGGCAATCCAGTCGTCGTTGAGTACACGCAAAGCTCCGAAACGAATCCTTTCGGGATTGTAATAATTGGCAAAGCTAAAAGTGTGATTCGTTTTGAGCCAACCATGATTGGCATGTCCGCGGGTAACTGATTTATGTAATATTGTTTTCATATCGTCTTTATTTTTTAATGACGATACAAAATTACTGCTAATAACAGTTACGAAAATTAAAGAAATCAGTATTAGAATTGCAAAAATCAGGACATTCGCACCGAACTCTTAAATTCAGTAGGAGTGAA
>CAYONE010000182.1:0-2930 GCA_964405245.1 uncultured Paludibacter sp. | reverse complement strand
TGCGGGAGCGTTCACTGTCGCACTGCGACAAAGTGAATGCGGGAGCAAAACTGCCGGAATGCACGTCAGCCAGCCAATGCCAATAGGCGTGTGTTATGCCCTCGTTATTTTCTTTCTTTCATTTTTCAATTAACACACTTAGCAACATGTCGCCATATACTTGTCTTGATTGTTCAGATTGCGGACTTACATATTCAAATTTTTTCAATTTTGAATTCCAAAAACAGTCTGCAAATACTGAATGTTGTGTTTGTTGTCCAACTCTATTTACCAGTTTACAACATCTTAATCCTACAAATTCGAGACATTCACGAGCAGAATTTGACCAAAAAGCAAAATTGCGGTGCCCAAGTCCTCTGGTAGAAGGATATTGAATTCCATCAACATCATCAGATATGAAAAACCTCTTGCTAATTGATTCTGCTGCACAATACTGAATTTCAGAATTATATGATTTTGGTAGTACTCGGGTAAATTCATTTCGAAGAAACTGGAAGATAATATATCTTTTCAGGTTTTCATTTTCTGATAAATTGTTGTAATAAACAAAATTGCAACAGTCACTATACTGAATTTTTCTTTTACTTTTATATGTGATTAAAAAGAATAAGCTATTATTTTCATGAATATTAGTTTCTAATAAAGCTGTTGAAGGCATTAAACTCGTGTACAATACAGTATTTTTGGGTTTGCTTAATCTTTGATATTGATCTACGAGATTTGCAGGTTTTTCCCAAACATCACCCCAATTTTGAATATCTTCAAATTCTAAAGTTTCTAATAGTAAATTATTTTCGTCACTCACGTCATAGTATACTCCTTTCTCAATTCGTCTAATTCTGAAAAAATAATATGGAATATTATCTCCTGCATCAGAAGTGATATTATGTATGAAATTGGGGAAAAAGTTATGTCCCGAATATTCAATATCGAACAATGAGTTTATATTCTCAATAATTCGATTAAATGAAGTAGGATATTTTAAACATGAATTTTGATATGATTCAAATTGATTGTTGATTTTTTCGAATGTTAGATTTTTCAATAAAAATCTCCAAGCAGAAACTTCTTCACTTGCCAAATTAGTATATACTATATTTTCTCGAATATCCATATTTTTATTACTAATCTTTCAAGATCTTTCGAATTACAATCCCGTCTTTAGATAAGAGTTTTAGCGTATAAAGCCCCTTTGAAAGTGTTTCAATAGAAATAATTTCATTTGTTGTTATTTCCTTGAATAAAATAGTTTTGCCGTTAATGTCAGCAAGCACAATCGTATTAATCCCGTTTAAACCTGTAATAGTAAATTTATTAGTAACAGGATTAGGATAAACTTTAATGTATTCATTTGAGATCGTTTTTATAGCTGTAGTCATTTCGACGATATTATTAAATTCTCTCCAAATAAGAGCTGTTTGATATGCACTTTTTGCACCAACAGGCACATATAGTATACAAGTTGGTTTAATTGATTCGAGGAAGACACCGTATTGAGATCCAATATTAACTGGCGTAGTCGGATATGCATAAATTGTAGTCAAATTCGTACCACCAAATGCTTCACCATAAATTGAATTCACCGAACCTGGGATTGATAATTTTAAGGCTTTTGTACAACCATAAAAAGCTGCATAACCAATTTTAGTAATCTTATCAGGTATAATTATCTCAACAAGACCTCTACAGCCGTAAAAAGAATAATCGCCAATGCTAGTTACTTCTTTTAAATCAGGTAAGTTAGTTAAGCTTGAACACTCACGAAATACACTTGCACCAATGGATTTCAAAGAACTTCCAATTGTCAGATCAGTTAATGAAGTACATTGATTAAAAGCATAGTCACCAATGTTCGTAACGGCATCTCCAATTGTTATAGTTGTAATTGCACTACATTTAGAAAAAGCATATGATCCAATTGTTGTTACAGAATTTGGGATAATGATTTCTGTCAAATTAATACAATTTTGAAATGCAGAACCTTCGATACTTGTGACTGAAGTTGGAATGGTTGCATTAGTAAGTGAGCTACAGCCCATAAATGCAGAACTACTTATTTTTTTTATGGAATTTCCAATTGATACACTTTTTAATTTACTACACAAATAAAAAGAACTTGAACCCAAAGTGTCTACAGAATTACCAATGATAATGTCAGAAGTTATACCACTACATCCGTAAAATGCGGCATCATTGATTGCTCGTAGTGAATTTGGAAGTACTAAACTCGTAATCTTTGGACAATTTCTAAATGCAGCACCTCCTATTGAGATAAGTGAATTCCCAATTGTCAGATTAGCTAATTTTGTACAATCTAAAAAAGCACCAAATTGAATAGAAGTTACCGAATTTGGTATTGATATAGTCGTTAAGCCTGAACATCCAGTGAATGCAGAATTCCCAACAGAAATGATAGAATTGGGCAGTATTATTGTGTTTAATGAAGATTTATTTGCCATCATTCGAGCTGGTAATTCATTTTCTGGATAAATTGCATAATTATTTGTACCACCACTGCCAGTAAACGATTTAACCGAAACAGAACTAATGTCTAAATTTTTAAGTAATGTTAGTTCGTCTCTAAGGCATTTGAAATCTCGAGAATCCATAATCCCTGTTACTGTAAGATCAGTTACTGTAGTTTTCTCACTCGAAGTTAGTAGAGTAGTGAGTGTACCTGGTGTTTGAATGTCAATTGTTTTTGAGACTTGTGCTAATATTGAAGTCACTATTAGCGACATAAATAAAATAGATAAAACTTTTTTCATGATTATTTTTTATTTATTAATGATTATTATTCCAATAGTTTGTATCGAGAATAACGGTATCACTATACTTAATAAGTTCCTCCGTCGTCTCACCCTCATTTTTTTATAATGGGGCATAACGACCGAGGCTATGGGCACGGGCGGGTTGCGGGCGTATTCGCT
>CAYONE010000181.1:0-2992 GCA_964405245.1 uncultured Paludibacter sp. | reverse complement strand
TAATAAAAAACATATTCGATTTGATTATCTTGTCGATTTAACTGCTGGATATGAAAAGTTAGAATTTATAGAGGGCGTTTGAACTAACTTTGGTTTGTTTTATCAGGGAATTTTTTCATATCAAATTGGAATATCAAATTATTTATTATGTGCTTATAAAGATGAAGAGATAAACTATTTAAATAAAAGTTTAAATGGACAATGTTATATTTATTTGACAGATATTAAGCAAGTAAATAACAAACCTGATATTGAAATAACACCTAATCCATCAAATGGAAAAATAAGAATTGCTTTTAAAGATTCAAATATTGAAAAAACTAATTTATTCCTATACAATTCAATAGGATCAATTGTCAAACACTTTCAAAAAACAGTTTTGCCTATAGAAATAGATTTAAGTACATTCCAAAGTGGATTATATTTTTTAACGATACAATTTAACAATAAAACAATAACCAATAAACTATTGATAATAAAATGAAAAAGAAAATTGTCTTTTTAACTGTTTTAGTCTTTTTTATAGTAAAAATTTACTCTCAACAAGAATGGGCATCAATTGGAACTAACTGGTATTACACTTTATATCAGGATTATGAATACGGTTATATTGAAATAAAGTCAATGAAAGATACTATTGTTGAAAACAAAATATGCAAATATCTTATCGCAGAGAAAAGTGTATTTGCTTTTAATGGGCAATATATTAAAGAAAAAGTAGATTCTTTTATTACCCACCAAATTGAAAGTAAAATATATTTATTTAATACCAACACAAAAAGTTTTAATTTATTATATGATTTTAATCCATCAATCGGAGATATTTGGGATTTGAGTGAAATATGGAATTCTTACAATACAATGAATACAGGTCACTATTTTTTAGATACACTAAATTGTAACAAGGGGAAAATCATAGTAGATAGTATTATAAACATTTCTTTGAATGGGAAACAACTTAAGTCTATTTACACCAGTCCTTATAATAATTCATCAATGGGGTTTTCGGGTACAATAATCGAAGGTATTGGATGTATGGGTTATATGATGCCAATTGCTAAATGTGATCAATATATTGATAGTTGGTATCCTTATCCTATAAGATGTTTTAATTCAAAAGATTTCAATTACTCATGGACTGCCAATAACTGTGATTATATAACATCAATAAAAGAAATAAAATTTATAACTGATATTTCTAATTATTTTAATATCACAGAAGGTAGTATAAATATTAATCTTGAATTAGAGAAAATATCATTTCCTGTAAACATTTCAATTTATTCTCTAAATGGTATTAAATTATTAAATAAATATATTTATAAAAACAATTATAAAATTCCAATAAAAGATTATTTAACAAATGGGATTTATTTAATTGAAATTAAAAACGATTATTCATTTTTGTTTAACTCAAAATTTATTTTAAAATGAAATATTTTTTTATTGCAATTATGATTTACATGAATGTGCATATTGTAAATGCACAAAATTACATAATGGAATGTTCTACAGAATGTAATAGTGATACAAGTTACTCAAATCATGTAAAAAATGCCATAAATTCATCGAAAGATAAATATTATGATTTTTATAACTCAAATTTGTCGATGTGGATACCTCAAAATGAATCTGAGTTGAAAACAATTAAAATTAATTGGTATAGGCGTTTAGACCGCCCGAGTTAATATATTGATTATAAACGTATAGGTTCATTATAAACCATTTTTCTTATGAGTAAATCGAATATCGTGTCCATATTTGAACGTCTATTGTACCTGAAATGGTATTCATCAAGGTATCCTTGAAGTCGTTCTTTGCTGCAATGGTGATGAATTCCCCGTAGCCAGCCTTTCAAATTCATGATATGAATATGTATATCTTGAAAGCTCTTTCCATTTTCAGATTTGATTTGACTAAGATTGGGGTAATCCTTTTTCAAAGGAATATATCCTCTCCATTCATCTGTTATGATTGTTGCTTCTTTACCAATATACGATTCAAAGAATGGTTTGAATGAATTAGCCGAAGCATTGTCGATACATTGTGCATAAGCTCGTCCAACTCCGCCTGGAACAATTTCCAGAGCAACGATTACAAGTTTTTTGTCACCTTTGCTTCGACCTTGTTTGCCCTCTTCCTCTCCACCGATATAGAACTCATCAATATGAACTATACCGTTGATTGGATGCAATTTACTGCTTCGCATAGCTTGTTGAATTTTCCATTTAAATTCCCAACAAGTCTTTTGACGCAGCTCAAATTCTTGTGATAATTCTAATGTAGACATTCCTTTCTTCTTGGTGCTTATCTTAAATGCAATATGAAAAGCTAACAACAAAGGAAACTTACATTTATCAAACATGGTTCCGGCAGTCGGACTTTCATCGTATTTACATTTCATACAGCGTCTTGAAAATGGTCTAACACCATTATAGTATTTTGTATGACCACATTTTTTACATTGATAACCAGTATCCCATTTTATCTCCGATAAATAACGATAACAGTCTTCATCTGTTGAAAATGTATTGTGAAATTTGATTGAGTTCACGCCGATAAATTGATTTCTTTGATTCATGCTACAAAGGTAGCAATTGAAAAATTAATGGGCGGTCTAAGCGCCTATACCAAAAAATTAATTTTATTGTAGTTCAAAGATTTACTAACGATCCTCAAAATTTTTCAAAGAATAGTGTTAGAAGCGATGGAATGCAAGATGATTATTATTTAAGAAGGTTAATTCTTGTTTTAAATGAATTGTATGCAAATTTAGCAGATCCAAGTGATAATGGAGGTCAAGCAATATGTGGAACTTGTAATCAAGTAAAAAACTCAAAAATTCAGTTTGAATTAGTTGATATTCATTATATTGTTGATAGTCTCAGATGGGGGAATCCTTATGATTATTATTACAAGTTTAATCCTTCAAACGAAATTAATAAGTAAGTGTTCATATTTAGTTTATACAATATTCAATAATAGATTCCGT
>CAYONE010000180.1:0-3071 GCA_964405245.1 uncultured Paludibacter sp. | reverse complement strand
CACATCCCGTATTTAAGAACGGGAGGGTCGTGGGTTCGAATCCCGCTACCCCGACTTGAAAATCAGCCACTTACAGCAGAATGTATGTGGCTGATTTTATTTATGTGCACAAAAATATACATTTTTGTATTTTGATATGAAAAGATTATGATGTACTTGGTTTACATATTATCCTCAGAAAAAACAAATAAATTTTATATTGGGTCTACAGCAGATATAAATGATAGATTACAAAGACACAATACAGGTCGAAGTAAAGCAACAAAACATGGAATACCCTGGAAATTAGTGTATACTGAAGAATTTCATTCACGAAGCGATGCAATGAAAAGAGAATTTGAAATAAAATCATGGAAAAGTCATAAACGTGTAGCACAGTTGGTTAGCACATCCCGTATTTAAGAACGGGAGGGTCGTGGGTTCGAATCCCGCTACCCCGACAAACGTAAACGATTTATCATTAAAAGGTAAATCCTTTTTTTATTTATTAATCAAATATCTTTTCCCATACCCAATCTTTTTGAGAAAACTATATTTTTTTGGATTTTACTCCCTCCGATTTTTCTTTAAGAATTTGCTAATTCAAAATCAAACTTGCATTTATATTCTTAGAATTCTTATATTACAAAAAATAAAAACAATTACATTAAAGCCCCTTAAAGCATTTTTTAGCTTTTTTGGAGCTTTTTATTGAACAAAACAACAATCAATATGTTATAAATTCAGATTTTACGAATTAATAAAAATAATATACTTAAAAGAAACAATAAAAAATGGGAAAAGTAACATTTAAGGGTTCGGAAGTGAACACCAATGGCAATCTTCCTGAAAAGGGAAAACAAGCACCGGATTTTAAACTTGTAGGCGCCGGATTAAATGAAATTAGTCTTGCAGACTTCAAAGGTAAACGCGTAGTTTTAAACATTTTTCCAAGTCTTGATACGGGTGTTTGTGCAACATCAGTCCGCAATTTCAACAAATGGGTTTCCGAACAGGAAAACACAGTGGTTATTTGCGTATCAAAAGACCTGCCTTTCGCTATGAGTCGTTTTTGTGGCGCCGAAGGACTTGACAACGTAATTACTGCTTCAGATTTTCGTTATCAAAATTTCGCCTCTGATTATGGCGTACTTATGACTGATGGACCATTAGCTGGATTGATGGCGCGCTCGGTTGTGGCGCTTGATGAATCCGGGAAAGTAGTTTATACCCAGCTTGTTTCTGAAATTGTGGAAGAACCGTCATACGATGTGAAGTTTTAAGTTAAAAGAAAAAACATTCGACTTAAAAGTTGGATGTTTCATTATGTGTGAACTGAAAAGCCTGATGCTGAGAAGCAACAGGCTTTTCTTGTAAATATATAATCACAAAAATCTAAAAATCAGAAAAAATTCATATTTGAAAAATCAAAACTGATTAAATTTTACTGCATGAAATCAACAAATTTTCATTTTGAAACTTTGAAGCAAAAATATATGTATCGCCACCTTCGTGCAAACCTGTTTTTCTTCTGATTTCTGAAACACTCAATGGAAAGTTACGGGTTGTAATATTTGCTTTTAAAACCCTTTGTTTTAGCTCTTTAATACCTGTTTTGGTAAATGTATAAATTTTATTAATCTTAAAAATTCGTCCCGGAAAATTCTCTACAATTTTATCAGATGTAAATAAATGGGTATTGGAATCAAGTTTTTGAATCTGATATTTTTCCGACACACTTCGGAAAGCACCGGCTTTTAAAATTGCACTATTAGGTTCATAAAGATATTTTTGCAATGAATTTGCATAAACTACATAAGCTATACTCTCCTGATGAAAAATGTACGAAAATATTTGTTTATCATCGTTTTTTAAAATATTTACTGCGGAGATTTTCACCTCATTATTTGAATCATCAGCAAGAAGGAAAAGCACTTCTTTACATTCGTTCTCAACTGATACAACATGAACTTCGCAAACATATTTCAACTCCTTAATTGCTGCTGATATATCAATTAATGGCGAAAGTTTAATGAGCGTTCTTTTCGCCTTTGTTATTAATGTATCTGCCATTTGGGCAACATTAGGCGTACAATCTGAAATTAAAACGGTTTTATTTCCCAATACGCTTCTACGTGCAGGATCGAGATAAATTAAATCAATTTTTTCATCTATTGAAGTAATAAATTTTTCAGCATTAGTACAAATAACGCTTATATTATCTGCATTTAATTGAGCAAAGTTATGACTTGCAATTGAACATAATTCTTCATTTTGCTCAACAAAAAAAGCTTTTTGAAAATTTCTTGAAATAAAATAACTATCGCAACCAAAACCACCTGTTAAATCTGCAAATGCTTTTCCAGATGATAATGAAGCTTTATATTGAGCCGTAGCCTGCGATGAAGTTTGTTCTATGGATATTCTTGGCGGAAAAACTATGTTTTTGCACTCAAAAAAAGCTGGAATTTTATTTTTTATGCCTTGTTTTCCGGAAATTTGTGTAAGAGCAAAATTCAGGTTTATATTAGGATAAGATGCTGATTTCAAAGCGATTTTTCGCACATCAGCATCTATATTTTCGGCAATAAATTGTAGAGTTTCGTCAGTAATTTCCATTAAAATGTAAAAATGATTTTGCAGAATTATAAAAAAGCAGTACTTTTGTGCCGGGTAAGTACTGCACGACCAGCTCCCTTTAAACTCCCCCAGGGCTTGACCGCAGCAAGGGTAGAAGGTTGTAGCGGTGCGATGCAGAGGGCTTACCCTTCCGCCTCTTTAGCTCAGTTGGCCAGAGCACGTGATTTGTAATCTCGGGGTCGTTGGTTCGAATCCGACAAGAGGCTCAAAAACACAGAACAATTCCATTTATAACCTGATAGTTAGAAATAAACTATCAGGTTTTTTATAAGTCTTTTACAAGTATATTTTCGGAATATTCTTCGGTTTTTTTACGCATCTCCTCCATTCGCACCCATAAATTATCAAGCACTTCATTTTTATCATTTATAAAAAATTCCGAACCACATCCATCAACCTTATCGGCAAAAACCTTTAATGTGAGCTGATTGATATCGAGTGCAGGTAGATAA
>CAYONE010000179.1:0-3076 GCA_964405245.1 uncultured Paludibacter sp. | reverse complement strand
CGACAGGAAATCCGCCCGCAGGCCGCCCAAGCCCATAGCCTCGGTCGTTAGCGGTCAGTGTAAAAAAAACGAGACTAGTGAAATATATTAAAACACAAAAACGAGAGTCTTTTCTATTCGCAAAGAATCTCAAAAAAATATATCAATATCAAATAATAAATAAAATATAATGCTAGGACAAAAGATTATTAACAAAGAATCCGGAATATTACTTTATGGATTAACACCTCCTAAATTAAGCTACGACAAAGAAAAAATTGAAAATGTAGCAAATAAAACAAATTGAGAGACTTCAGGGTATCGAAATTGACGGTCTTGTATTATATGATATCCAAGATGAATCTTCAAGAATAGATTCTCCTAGACCTTTTCCTTATATGCCGACTTTAGCTCCAGATTATTATAGTCATTCATATCTGGGAAAATTAGATATTCCAAAAATTATTTATAAAGCTGTTGGAAAGTTATCTGAGACGGAATTGGCAAACTGGATTAGCCAAAATTCAGAATCGATTGATTATTCTGTTTTTGTAGGTAGTCCTTCAAAAAAACAATCTTTAAATCTGTCACTAAATGACGCATATGAGATAAAACAGAGCTTAGAATCTCCAATTATCTTAGGTGGTATAGCAATTCCAGAACGACACAACAAAAGAGGAGATGAACATATCAGATTATTTGACAAAATAGACAGAGGATGTAACTTCTTTATTTCTCAGTGTGTATATAGTGTGAATCACTCAAAAGATTTTCTATCAGATTACTATTATCTATCAATGGATTCGTATAGAGAATTAGTTCCTATTATTTTCACTTTAACCCCGTGTGGGTCAATGAAAACATTACAATTTATGGAGTGGCTAGGGATTGATATACCTAAATGGCTATACAATGAATTAAAACATTCTAATGATATACTTTCTAAGTCGATTGATGTATGTAAGACAATTGCGTTAGAATTAATAGATTATAGTACTAGTAAGAATATACCGATAGGTTTCAATATCGAAAGTGTAGCTATAAGAAAAGAAGAAATTGAGGCCTCGATAGAATTGCTGAAAGACATTAGATGTTTAACACATAAAACCTAAAACTGAAAGAAATTTATTAAGAAACAAACACCGAACCGCTAACACCCGCCTATAGGCATTGGCTGGCTGACGTGCACTTAGCAGGTTTTGCGCCCGCATTCACTTTGTCGCTGTGCGACAGTGAACGCTCCCGCAAACCGCCAAATGCCCATAGCCTCGGTCGTTATGCCCCATTCTAAAAAAAAAAATCTACAAAAATGAAACTAAATAGTATGAAAAAAATTACAATTATTTTAACTTGCTTTATATCGTTTATTCATATAAATGCACAAATAACACCTACAAAACTTATTGCAAAAACAATTAATGTCCAAGTAGCAGGTACATTGTCAACACTAATAAGTAATGATGATATGTATAACATTAGTAATCTAATATTAACTGGCAATATTGATGCAAGAGATATCAAATGTTTTTATTCAATGTATAATTTATCTGTTTTGGATCTTAGTGAAACAAATATAATGGAGTATTATGGTACTGGAGGTGTTGGTCCTAATCCATACACAGAAATAAGATTATATCCTGCAAACGAAATGCCTACTTATTCTTTTGTTTTTCTGGACTTTAATTCAACTCTTACTTCATTAATTTTACCTAGAACTTTAAAAACAATTGCCAACAATGCATTATACAATTGTAGAAGTCTAAGTTCTGTTACTATGTATGATTCATTAATTGTAATCGGAGACAATGCTTTTAACTCATGCTATTCATTAACTTATATCAATATTCCTAAAGGCGTTACGACTATCGCAAGTAATGCATTTAACGACTGTGTAAAAATTGGAGAATATAATGTGAATTCTGAAAATTCATATTATACAAGCTTAGACGGAGTTATATATAATAAAGACACGACTATTTTATTTGCATATCCTAAAGCCAAATCAGGAGAATACGTTATACCTTCAACGGTTATTTCTATTGGTAATTTAGCATTTGACCATTGTACAAATCTTACAAAAATACAAATTCCAAATTCTGTTTCTGAGATTGGAGAAATGGCATTTAGGGGTTGTTCTTCGATCAACACTATTACAATACCTAACAAGGTAAAACGAATAAACAATCAAACCTTTGAGTTTTGTAGTTATCTAAACACGGTAAATTTTCCAGACAGTTTGACTTATATTGGTAAATATGCGTTTTGTGTTTGTGAGGATTTAAATAATTTATCAATTCCGAAAAAAGTTTCATATATCGGTGACTTTGCATTCGCACAATGTACAAAACTTACAAGTATTAGTTTGCCTGATAGCATTAAATCAATTAATGAATGGCTGTTTAATATGTGTAGTAACTTAAAAGAAATTGTTATTCCAGATAAAGTTGATACAATTAAATATGGAGCATTCCAGTCATGTGGGAAATTAGAAAATCTGAAAATTGGAAAAGATGTTATATTTATTGATTCAAGATGTTTTTTCGATTGCGTTAGTTTAAAATCAATTTACTCTTATACTCCTTATCCAGCCGACTTAAATCAATCATTAAATGTTTTTACAAACATAAACAAAACGAACTGTATATTATATGTTCCTAAAGGTTCAAAAGAACTTTATAAAGCCGCTAACCAATGGAAAGATTTCACGATTATTGAAGAAATGACTACAGGAATAATTCCTGTTAGTATAAGCGACATAAAAATTAAGACAGAAAATGGAAGTTGTATTATTGAAAATGCAAAAGCTGGTAACAAAGTAGAAATATTCAACATTTCTGGAGTTAAAATAAAAGAACAATTGACAGAAGACAATCAAACAAAAATTAAATTAAAAAGAGGAATATATATAATTCATGTTGACAATTATTCATACAAAGTGAGTATAAAATGACAAAAAAGAACGAGGGCATAACACACGCCTATGTTCATTGGCTGGCTGAAGTGCATTTTGCAGTCTTTGCTCCCGCATTCACTTTGTCGTTTCACGACAGCGAATGCTCCCGCAAACCGCCAAATGCCCATAGCCTCGGTCGTTAGG
>CAYONE010000178.1:0-3255 GCA_964405245.1 uncultured Paludibacter sp. | reverse complement strand
AGAATAAAGTAATTGTGGAGCTAAAAGCATTAATAAATCTGGAAGATGTACATTTAGCGCAAGCAAAAAATTATGTAGTTACCTATAACTTCGATAAAGGATTATTGATTAACTTTGGTGCGGTAAGTTTGCAGTATAAACTTGTGTTTAACCAAAACAATAATTCTGATAATTCATAAATTCTGATAATTCTGATTCAGACAGCTTACTGGTACGATGCCTCGGGAGAGCGCACCGTAAAACAGAGTTACGATAACGAAGGCGTACAGGTAAACGGCGCACAAAGTGCAGCACGAACCGGCACAAGCAAGTTTACGGCATATATAAGCCCATATTTGGTAGTAAGTAACGGCGGTAACTACACCAAGCACATTTACATGGGTAGTCAGCGCATTACCAGTAAAGTAAGTAACTCGGGTATATTTACAGCAAGCCCTGTAAAAGACACTTTACAGGCTAAATACGCCACTTTAACCACTAAAATCAAAGAGCGCTTTGATACACTTGGGGTAACTTACAACGGAGTTGCAAAAACCGGCGGACTTCTCTCTACTCCCCCTTCAGGGGGTTGGGGGGCAGGGGTTTATTTCTACCACAGCGACCATCTCGGCAGTTCTTCGTTAATTACCGACGGTACAGGCGCTTTGGTACAACACATTGAATATGTACCATTTGGCGAAGTATTCTTAGATGAAAGAAATAGCACATGGAGTACGCCTTATTTATTTAACGCCAAGGAACGCGATGAAGAAACAGGGTTGTATTATTATCATGCACGGTATTACGATTCTAAAAGGAGCGTGTGGCTAAGTGTGGATCCATTGGGGGAAGAAAAACCGTTTATTTCTTCCTATGTTTATTGTAGAAATAATCCGATTAATATGGTAGATCCTGATGGAATGGATGAATTTGAAGTGGCACATGATGGTCGAACTGTAAAAGTAGCTGATAACACTAATAAAGATATAGTTTATAGTTTAAATAAAAATGGAGATAGAATCAGTAGTTGTGAATTTGATTATAATACGATAAAACTTTCTTCTGCAAAGGAAGGCAAAGACAATTACTATTTTATGCAAGTTAAAGGGGATGAAAATGCTCAAAAACTTTTCGAATTTGTGGCAACCCCTCAGAATTTTGGTTTAAAAGCAGGTAAAAATGTTGAATGGAGTATATTTTACACAGGAAAAGCAGGTGACAATGGAGTTAATTTTCTTGCCACCTCTCAAGGTTTAGATTCGGAAAAAGCTGGTTCATATTTATTTAATAATCAATTAAAAAATGGGTATACTATAAGAGGGCATGACCACAATCACCCCACTAATGAACCTACCCCATCAGGTACTGGTGGAGTCGGTGGTGATATTCAAGTTATGAAAAAATGGAAAAAACAAGGAAATTTTTCTCCAAACTCACAATTTAGAATTTTTACACCAGGTTTAAGTAAAAAATATCATACTTATAATGAAAATACTGTTGCTCAGTTGCCAGAATTTACTATATCAGCAAAAAAGAAAACTAAATGATGAAAAAATTATTATGTACTACCGCAATTACACTAATTTTGTTAAGCTGTGGATGTAGAACAGAAAAATCTGGCATTAATCACAATGAACATCAAGTTTGTATAACAGATAACAATAGATTTAAAGTTGACACAAACAACATTGTATTAACAGAATTGATTGTAATAAATGAAGATTTTAATTATATTTTGGATACCATATTGGAAGAGTATATCGAATGTGAAAACTCAGATAACGCCTATCATTTTTCAATATCCATACAAAATACAATTGTTAAAGATTCTTTAGGTGTGAAAAGTATGTATTTAGCAATTGACAGTATGAAGAATGAAAAATCTTCAAATGCAAAAAGTATATACATTAGTAGATCTTATTACAAGGGCTTTGTTTCAAAGGGATACGGTTTTTTTTATTATAGGGAAAAACTATTTGTTATAAATGGACAACTTATAGAAGAAGTTTTTAGAAAAACAAACAGAAAAACAAGTTTTTCTTATAAATATGAACCTATTGTCATTTTTGATCCTCCAAGATGGTTGTTTTGTTATTTGAAGAATAAATTCTATTGTATTTATAGTTCGCCATGTGGAGGATAATTGGATAATGTTAATGTATCAGATTTGGTATTACCCTGCCCGTCTGGTAATGCTACAGAAGTGTCTATTTAAGAATAAAACACTGAAAATCAACAATAAGAATTAAATAACTGATAATAAAAGCAGGTGGTTTCATCTGCTTTTATTAATGTCAGAATCAGGATTTTCAGAATTTCTAAATTATCAGAATAATATGGAGAAAGACAAATTGACTTATGATATAATAGGTTGTGCCATGAAGGTACATAATACATTAGGGAGTGGTTTTCAGGAAGTTATTTATCAGCGTTGTTTGGCAATAGAATTGGAAAAGGCAGGCATCAACTTTGAGCGGGAAGTTGAACAACCCATATTTTATCATGGAATAAACGTAGGTACGCGCAGAGCAGATTTTGTAGTTGAGAATAAAGTAATTGTGGAGCTAAAAGCATTAATAAATCTGGAAGATGTACATTTAGCGCAAGCAAAAAATTATGTAGTTACCTATAACTTCGATAAAGGATTATTGATTAACTTTGGTGCGGTAAGTTTGCAGTATAAACTTGTGTTTAACCAAAACAATAATTCTGATAATTCATAAATTCTGATAATTCTGATTCAGACAGCTTACTGGTACGATGCCTCGGGAGAGCGCACCGTAAAACAGAGTTACGATAACGAAGGCGTACAGGTAAACGGCGCACAAAGTGCAGCACGAACCGGCACAAGCAAGTTTACGGCATATATAAGCCCATATTTGGTAGTAAGTAACGGCGGTAACTACACCAAGCACATTTACATGGGTAGTCAGCGTATTACCAGCAAGGTAAGTAACTCGGGGATATTTGCGGTAAATCCTGTAAAAGACACCCTGCAAACTAAATACGCCACATTAACCACCAAAATCAAAGAGCGCTTTGATACATTGGGAGCAGTTTATAATGGAACAGCACAAACAGGGGGGTTAACCTCTTCAACTCCCCCTTCAGGGGGCTGGGGGGCAGGTATCTCATATTTCTACCATAGTGACCACTTAGGTAGCAGTTCTTTGATAACCGATATCACTGGTGCGATGGTACAACACGTAGAATACGTACCCTTTGGCGAAGTATTCTTAGATGAAAGAAATAGCACATGGAGTACGCCTTATTTAT
>CAYONE010000177.1:0-3280 GCA_964405245.1 uncultured Paludibacter sp. | reverse complement strand
AAAATCTGCTTATAGCCCATAAAACCGGTAATTTAAATTCGTGCATTCACGATGCTGCAATTATTACTTCGACAACCGGACTTAAATATATTCTTGTAATACTCTCTAAAAATCTGAAAAATAAAGAAAATGCTATTGCAATTTTTGCAGGTATTTCAAAATTATTTTACACTTTTATTTCGGATAGAAATACGCCTTAAATTTTCTTAGAAAACACAATTCCTCCTGAAAAAATGTTTGTTTCAATGTTAATAATTGCTTGTGAATAGCGTAGTGATAATAAATTGTTGAAAATATTTACGAAAATCAATTTAAAACAAAATTGGAATTCGTTTTTTTTTATGCGTAAAAAGTTCTTCAGAGATAAAGTTTAATAGAATCAGATACATAATTTCTGAATCGTTTTTGTGCCTATAAAATATTTTTCTGAAAAATCGATACAATTACCATAAATTTTTAAAAAAAATACATAGATTTGCATTTTGATAATTTCAAATAAATTAAATCTATTTCAAGTTTTTATGAGAAGAATTAATCCATCCGTTTTCTTCTTTTTTTTCTATTCAATTTTTATTTTTTTACCTTCCTGTTCGAGTAATGAAAATTTAGAAAATGATTTATTTTCAAATTATTACGCATTGCTTCAAAAGAATAATTACACTCCCTACGATAGTTTGATGAGTTATTACATCGAACTTGACAGTGTTTTGGCTAAAAATCATTCAACTCATCTTCAGTTTTTGAAAATTACTGCCGAAGGCAGGTTATATTACCGCAGAGGAGATTATGAACGTTCTACCAAAAAATATCGCGAAGCAAATCTCAAACTTCCCAACATTGAAGGAACTGACTCGTTAAAGGCATTGAATACCATGAGCATAGGCTTGAATTTTATGAATAGAGCCATGTTCGATTCGGCATTTTTATGTTTTGAAAAAGCTCTTGATATATATCTACTTTCAGAAAACAGTAATATGATGCATGTTGTTAAGGCTAATATGGCGCAGGCTTACTATAACAAACGAGATATTGAAAGCTCATTGCGAATTATTAATGAAACATTAGGTGATAACCCAAAACAAAATGTAATAATTAATTTACAGCATTTAAAAGCAAATATTCTTGGCAGCTCAGGAAAAATTGACAGTGCAATGATACTTGACCGGAAAATGATTTCACAGTTTGTTGACAAAGAAAAAAACTACCAGTTTAGTTCGTTTTACAATAACCTTGCGCTCTGTTTTCTTGAGAAAGGGATTGTAGATTCGGCTTTATTTTATTGTAATAAATCGTTTCAGGCTGATTCGGTTGCCCGAATGGAAGTGCAAATGGCTGCAAATCTGGTTTTGATGGGTGATATATATCGTAATACTGGTGATAAAAAAAATGCAGAAATGTTTTATCAAAAAGCAATTAATGTTTTTACTGATAATAATAATATTGATAAAAAATACTGGATTTACGAAAAACTCTCCAAATGGGCTGAAGACGATGGTAATTACAAATTGCTCGCACAGCATCAGGATTCAATGCTGGCTGCTTATCGATTTATGAACAAACTTGAACTTACTCGCAGCATCGAATTGCTCAATATAGAATTTGAAACTGAGCGCAAAAACAGACAAATTGAACATCAGAAAATGAAAATTCGTTCGCAGAATCTGATTCTTCTGCTCATAATAATATCTGCCTTACTTATATTTACAGCAGTTTGGCTTTATTTTCAGAATAAAGAAAAACAATCGCGTTTGCATATTGCTGAAAAAGACCGGAAAGTATCCGAAATGCTAATTGAAGCTGAGCAGAATGAGCGTTCGCGTATTGCCCGCGATTTGCACGATGGTGTTAACCAGAAACTCGCGGTAATGAAAATGCATTTGTCCATGCTGAGTGATTCAAAAAATGAAGCATTTTCGAATGTTGCGGAATTACTCGAACAAACCATAGTTGATGTACGAGCGATATCCCATAATCTTTATCCAAAAGACCTTGAAAAAGGCATTGTAACCGCCCTCGAAAATCTCTGTGAACAGAATAATTTTGTTAATATCGATATTAAGTTTAAATTGAATGTTGATGCAAGTGTTGGCAATGCTAATTTATCCAAAAATATTCAGTTGGTAATTTACAGACTTGTACAGGAAATTACGAACAATGCATTGAAATATTCCAAAGCATCAGAGGTGAGTATAAATCTTGCAGTAGTTAACAGCAGAATTGATTTAAAAATTTCGGATAACGGAATTGGTTTCAAGATTGACATACCCGAAAAATCGAAAGGAATTGGGATGAGTAATATATTGGATAGGATAAAGCAAATAAGCGGAAAAGTAAATATATATTCAGCCGAGAATAAAGGAACAAGTTATTACATTGAGTTACCTGCATAGTATGGATAAAGTTTATAATATTTTTTTAGTTGATGACCATAAAATTGTAATCGATGGTATAAAGAGTATGCTTCACGGCAATAAATTTTTTAATGTAGCCGGATTTGCATTAAATGGTACTGATGCACTTGCAATTATACATTCAAATGAAATAACGATTGATATTGTGATAACTGATATTTTTATGCCCGGCATAAGCGGTACCGATCTTTGTCATACCATAAAGCAGTTCAACTCACAAATTAAAGTATTGATACTTTCAATGCACAATCATGTTGATTATGTGAAAGCTGCCATCGATGCCGATGCCGATGGCTATATGCTAAAAACTATCGGACAGGCCGAGCTTGTGAATGCTTTGCAGGCAATTGCTGAAAAGGGAGCATACTTTTCGCAGGAAATAATCCCCTTGTTGTATAAGGAAGTAAAACAAAATCATTCGAATCACACTGCTGTAAAACTGACACATCGTGAACTTGAAATCCTCGATCTTATATTGAAAGAATTAACGAGTCGCGAAATTGCTGAAAAGCTTTACATAAGTAAGCAGACTGTTGATACACACAGGTTAAGTATTATGGAAAAAACTGGTAGTAAATCCATTGTTGGATTAATTAAATATGCGCTACGAACCGGATTTCTCTCAATGAACTGATTTGAAAAATCCCTATAATTATTTAAAAATATCCATATTTATATGGATATTTTTTTGTTTCATTCCTTTTACATTTGTAACGAATTGTTTTATTTTGTTTTGAACCATTTTTTTTATTTACAAAATTCGAAAATGCAATCCCAGATATGATATAAGCTTGTTTTTAATTAATTATTATTGTTTAAGTAAGTAATCAAAATTAAGCGACATAATGCGAGTAGTTAATGAACAGTGT
>CAYONE010000176.1:0-3288 GCA_964405245.1 uncultured Paludibacter sp. | reverse complement strand
TTTTAGCGCTAATTCACAAAAAATTGTGCAAAATATCTTCCGAACACTCGTAATTTGTAATCCGTGCCAATAACAATGAGTTAATCAATACCTTTGCCCATACCATGGTTCGATTATCAAAATATCCAGCATTCCGTTTTCTCCTGCATAATCACAAGCACTGCTGTATCGATAGTCTTCTGCCCGAAAAACTAACCCTTCTTCAACCGGATTTTGATGTATGTAATTTAACTTCTGATCGATTACTTCGTTGCTCCACAATTCAATTGGATGATTATCACCTTGCCAGACTGAATAACCTTCATTGGTTTTAAACTGCTCTAAAAGCCATTTACGTCGACTTTTCACCGGGTTTTCCTTAATGGCTTTAATTATTTCTTTACTTGTGAATTTCTTGTAATCCCGAAGTATACCTTCTAATGTAAAACCTTCCTGTGCACGTATTATCAAATGAACATGATTACTCATCACGCACCAAGCAAAAATATCCAGACCTTTATTTAGTTGGCAAAATGCCAGATTCTTAACTAATATATCTTTATATTCACTTCTGGTTAAAGCATCTATCCAATTTACGACTGAAAATGAAATAAAATAAACTCCTTCAGGATTTTTAAACTTGTATTTACGACTCATAATTTGTTCTTTTGAGTTATCATATTTCTTGTTTTATTTTTGGGCACGGATTACAATTCCGCACCAGCGGGGGGCTACAATAATTGTCAATGCTAAATCGAAGTAACTAATCCTTTTCATCTGTTGTCGTAGTTCTAAACATTTGATTTTTCAAGTATATTTTACTGCAAAAGGAAAATATCTTTTTCTCTTTTCAATATTGATTGTTGGTTGCTGTATGGTTTCAAAATTATTGTTCATATAGTCAATCGCCATTTCATTTGCAACATTTAATCCTAGTATGTTATATTCCCGATCCGTATACTCCCAATTATATGAAACTGTCAAAAGTGAAAGAAGATATGCCGCCCCATTGTTGGTATCTAAAGCTGTCTGATTTTCACTCGCAGCATATAATACTGTAAGACCTTCATCCGACATCATAACACCATTTTCAAATATCGGTCTTGTTGATTTTGGGAGACCACCTATCGCAAAATTCATGACTCTTGATTCTTGTAAATCTTCAAATCCTGGTGTATAATACCCCCTGCATGCATCAACAATAACTGTTTGTCTTCTTGCATTCGTTCTTAATTGATGTAATGGATAATCTCCATCAATTAACTCAATATATTGTTTGTTATCGCGGGTGCTTGTTCCTCCATGTCCTGTAAACACAATAAAAGTATAATCAACCCCGTTCAGAAATTGATTCATGGTATTTCGAACCTGAATAGACGTTGGATTAGGTAAAGATATAATTTCATCTTCTCTCCAATCACCTCCAATATTACTTGTCAGAAAATTTCTGAAATTCTCATTATCATGCGATGGACCAGTCAGATTTCCACTATGCGTTCTATCGCAATAAATTATTAGTGCTCTACGAGTCATGACTATAAGATAAATTTATTGGGATTAATTGAAAATATTAATTGTTGGCTACTCAAACAACGAGGCAAAATTGCATCTGGTTTTTGCTTGTATCCTTTTGCTTTCACTAAAGATGTAGCTCCTGCATGTGTATCACCAACCAAATAGTAATTTTCACTTGAACTTTTCACTCTAACAGCAACTTCAAGTAGATTAAATGAATAAACACCACCTTTGATTGTATCTTCAGCAACTTCTCCAATAGAGCATGCATATAAAGATGCTTGTTGTGATATGGAATTCTGAATTCTTTTTTCATACTCCTTTCGGGTTGACCTTTCAATTTGACCTACTGAATCAAAAAGTCTTATTGATTTTTCTGTGGCCACACTACTTTCAGGATATGCCCTACAACAATCATAGATATTCAACTGACGATTTGTGATGTACTTTAACTCTGATTCGTTTATAGTTTCACCCCGATTGTTGAGTTCTAATACCGTTTCCCGCTCTTGCCCACCATGCCCACTAAAAATAACAATTAGATAATCCAAGTGCATTTTTCGAAGCTCTTCAATTCTAGCAAGCAATGTGCTCTTTAATGGATTCATCATTGGTATTATTTCAGATGAATACCATTCACCACCTACTTTACTTTGAAAGAAACGAGCGTAATTTTGAAAGTCAACATTTACTCCGGCTAAACCATTATTATTTCCTATAAGTAATACTCTTTTATTCATATTTATGTATTTATATATGAGTTAATAAATCGTCTGAATTCTTCGGTATATGCATCAATATTTTCGTTTGGGTCAACCGGGTTTTGCCAATTGTATTTATGTAATCTAATCCATGATTTGACATCAACAAATTCTTCGACTTTCCTTTTGTCTCCATTACAATAATCAAAAAGCTGGCTCAAATAATTAAAGATTAAATTACAAAACATATCATATCGCAAATATATTTCGTCATTAGAATGCATAAACTGAACCCATTTATCAGTAAATGGTCGGCTCTCTAAATAAGGATATTCTATTCCGATTTCAATAATTCTATTGAGGTCGTGTTTAAAAAGATCTTCCTTTTTCACCTTTTCAATTTTAACTGTAGCCTCCAAGCTTTTTTTTGAAGAATTTGCACTGGAAGCGGCAAATATTGCAGCAATTAAGGTCCCAATTGATGATATACTGGTTGCAATAATTGATATTGTTGTTAATACGATTTGATCTTCTGCCATATGTATTATCTTCTTACATTCCCATTTCCACTCGACACTTTTACACATACCAATGTACCATCCGCTTTTGCTGCATTGTTTTCGCAATGGAGTGGTTGAAGATTTGATAAGGCATCGCTCCCGCCTTTCGAAACCGGGATAATATGATCAATCTCCCAGCCGTACGCTGAGTTTCTGTTTCCATAATCAGCACGGGCAATCCATGCTGTACATCTGTCCTTTCTGAATACATTTGGGTCATTTCCTGCAACTATTGTTGCTTTTTCCCAAACTGCCTGAATTTGTGCCTGACTAAAATCTGCCATTTTATTTTCCTCCTTTTTTCTTTGCAGCCTGTGCCAGGGCGCTTCCGGCAACTGATTTACTTTTTTCGCTAAACCGCTCATCTTTTAAAATTTCGGAAGCCTTTTTAGCCACTTCCGGGCTGGTTACTTTTTTGTTTGTTTTCATTTCTCACTTAGTTTTTAAAATTACAATTCTTTTACCCCCGCTGGCGCGGATTTTTAATCCGTGCCAATTACAATCAGTTAATCAATACCTTTATACAATCATAT
>CAYONE010000175.1:0-3405 GCA_964405245.1 uncultured Paludibacter sp. | reverse complement strand
GATTTTTTCTGCTGATTTCAAACCTGAGTTTCAGTAGTTCAATATTTTATCCATATACCTTAAAATTGGATAATGGAATAAAGATTAGAAGTATAGCTTATAGAACATATGATAGTCCAGAGCCAGGAAGATCTTGGATTTATAAAAACAACAAATTATTATACACCTTAGATAAACGATTGACTGGATATGTAGTTACAAATGAGACAGGAGAAATTCTGGTTGAAATAGATTTTTCACTTTTTGACATAAATTTTGAAGGGTATTTACTTAATGAAAAAGGAGATTCTGTTTACATCGATAGATTTTCAGGGGAATCGATAAAAATCTATAAAAATGGAAAACTAGAAAAAGTATTTGATTTTAAAGATTTACATATTGATAAGTCAGCAGTAGAATATAAATATGAGCGATTTTATTGGGGAACAAAAGATAAAGAAATCAAAGTGCCTGCAATAATTCAAAATGATACTTTAAGATTAGTAAGCATTGATTCTTGTGAAATTATTGTTGCATTGCGAGACTTAAAATCAGACAAACAACAATTGACTGAAAAAAGGCATGAATACTTTTCATTTCTTAAAGTCAAGAGAAAAATTACTCTTAAAAAGCGTGGACTACCTGATAAATTCATATTGCCTTTGCTTGATACTGAAGAAACTATTGAAAGTAAATTGGCTAATTACTTGGGCTACGCACCAGCGGACAGTGAAAGGGATTCGGCAAAATTACAGATTTATGTTCATACCCTTTTAATTGATAAAAATGGTAGTTGCGTGCAATGTTATGTAACGTCTACTTTAAGAAATACAACTACTACTGATTTTGGATATGAACCTGACAACAATTTAAAAAAGAAAATTGAAGATTGGCTATTAAGTCAGAAATTCCAGACCAAGCTAATTCCATTATGGACAGATAAATATGGATTTTCAGATTTTATATATTTAAAGGAATAAAAACTATGGCTAATAATTAGCCTTCATTCGGCTTGCAAAGCCAAGAATGAAGGGAATGTTGAACTATATCCCAAGTAATAAGGTCTCTTTCTATGGATTTTCAATCGGATTTGTTTATTATATGCTAAGTGATTTTGGAGTTCACTTTTTGTATTTTGTGTTTATTTATGTAATTACAGCCTTGGTTTTTTATTAGAGACGGTTTATTTTGAATATTTTTGTAGATTTCATTCCAACAAGGCATAATAATCCCAAACTTGATTTTTTCAAGTTTTTTATTATTGATTTATAAATGTATAATTTGCTCTGGAGTAACACTGGGCGAACGAATACGAGGCAATTCTTCGATACGATGCATACGCCCTTGTTTACAATATGGACATTGATATACATCATATCCTATTAATCGTTTCATCCGTTCTTGTACGGTTTCTTTGCGTTTTATTTTGGTGATACGATGCATAGCAGTAAGTTTTGCAAAACGATTGCTTAAAATTCCGTAATAGCGAACTTTAACAAATCCTTTGGGTAAAATATGCAGGCAAAATCTTCGCAAAAATTCTACTCCCGATAAAGTAATTAGCTTTCGTTTACCTCGTTCTTTGTAATCTTTATAGAAAAAATTAACTTTCTCTTTGTCTATCTTTTGTATTCTACTATTAGATATAGCTACTCGATGGGTATAATTACCAAGATACTTTATTACATGTTCTGCATCTGCATAGGAAGGTTCAATATACACTCCCCATCTTTTTGACCATGCCGTATCAATAATGGATTGATGTTCGCCAAGTAAGCCTTTTTTCTTAAGATGATTTTTTAATTTTTTCATCATCACCAACCTGAAATCAATACCAATTTTATCTTGCGGATAAAGATATTTTCCTTTTTGGTTAATTTTTTTTATCTTACCCAAAATATCTACTCCGGCTGCAGGAACCAGACAATGAATATGTGGATGTAAACTTAAAGTTTGTCCCCATGTATGAAGCACAGCTATAGCTCCCGTTTCAACACCATAATAAGAATATCCCAGTGTGCGTAAACTTGTCCAAACCGAATTGAATAATAAATTATAAAATATTTTACTATCTATAATACAAATCTTATTGAGCTCTTCCGGAACCGTAAAAACTATATGAAAATACTTCGTGTCTACAATGCGACTTGACACATCTTCAATCCAAAAAGCTTGGCGTGCCGATTGACATTTAGGACAATGCCTGTTTCCGCAACTATTATAACTGATATGTACTTTGCCGCAATAATCACATTGATCCTTATGACCGCCTAATGCTACTGTCCGACATAAACGCAAAGCATTAAGATTACGTAAAACCCACGAATTAGGTTGATGTGTTTTTATAAATTCATCAGCAAATCGCTCTATAATATGAGCAACCTCATTATTTTCTCTCATCCTTATTTGTCAATGGAGTACAGGGTGTCTAACGGGCTGTGTGGCGCTATGTGCGGAAGTTGTGCTACATGTAAATAAACCATCGTCGTCTCTATTTTTGAATGTCCCAATAAGTTTTTAACAACCACTATATTTACTCCTTCTTCCAATAAATGTGTCGCATAACTATGTCGTAAAGAATGTAGATTTACTTGTTTTTGAATTGTAGTCTTTTTTAAAGTTTCTCGCATAATCCAACTTAATCCCTTCACACTATATCGTCCATCTAACTCTTTCCCATTGAATAAGAAAACTTCAGGACATTCTACTGCTATATACTTCTTTAATCCATTTGCCATATAATTTGATAAAGGAACGACTCTGTCTTTCTTATATTTACTTTGACGTATATGTATCGTTTTTCTCTCAAAATCAACATCTCCCAATTTAAGATTGATAACTTCTCTCGCACGCAATCCAGCCGAATAAATCAATGTCAATACAATTCGGTGCTTTAAATAGATAGGTGCCTTGAACAACTCTTTTAATTCTTCCCTGTTCAATATTACAGGTAAACTCGTTTCTTTTTTAATAGACGGCAAACATATAGCCCGCTTATTATCACCTATATGTCGAAAATAAAATCGAAGACCATATACCATGTGTTTAAAACTACTTCGTGATGGCGATTCCGAACTTAATGCTAAACCCGTAAGATAATCTCTTATATCTTCATCTGATATTTGTTCCGGTAATGTTTGAAAATGTAAACTTAGTAAAGCTATTCTACGTATATAATTATTGAATGTGCTTTTTGATTTACCTTGCAACACACTTTGCTGATAAATCACTTGAAATACTTTCTCGAAACCATCTATCGTTGTGATGGCTTTTTGTACAATAGTACAGAATTCTTTGTTCATAAGATACTAATTTAAATTTATTATTAATTTTTTAAGGGAGTTCCTACTCCCATTAGTATCTTTTTACTATTTTTGCAAAAAAAAAGTTTATGCTATCCCGACTTTGGAGGGATTTAGTTCAACA
>CAYONE010000174.1:0-3451 GCA_964405245.1 uncultured Paludibacter sp. | reverse complement strand
AAAACAACTTACATACGAACTGAAAATTTCAGAAAAAGTTATTTTTATTGGAGCAATTCCGGGAGATGAACTCCAAAAATATACCACATCGGCCGATTTGGGTGTTTGTTTGCTCGAAAATCGTGGATTAAGTTATTATTATTCACTACCTAACCGGATTTTTGCATTTATACATGCAGAAGTTCCCATTTTAGCCACCGATTTCCCTGAAATCAGACGGATAGTTGGTGAAAAACAAACAGGAGTATTAATCAATGATAATGCTCCGGATGTAATAGCTCGAAAAATAAATGAAATTTTCGCTAAACCTTTTCCTGTTGAACATTTTTCTGCACTTAAAAAAAAGCTTTGCTGGGAAAACGAAGAGAAAATAATTATAGAGATATTCAAAACACTTTGAAATAAAGGATTAAACTTAAAATTTTCATCTAAAGTCTAAAAAAAAATAATCACAAACAAATAATCAAAATTAACAAATAGAAAATGGAAATATTACTCTATACTATTCTTGCGCTTGTTTTAGCAAGTGTTGGAAGTGTTCTTTTAAGCGGATCATTATTATTACTTAACGATAAATGGCTTGACAAAGTTTCTAAATATCTGCTATACCTTGCCGGAGGAACATTACTTGCATCTGCTTTGCTGGGTATGATTCCGGAAGCATCAGAGAGTATCTGCATTCACGATGTAACTTTATGGGTACTTGGTGGAATACTCGCGTTTTTCATTCTGGAGAAAATTATTCTCTGGCGAAACTGTCATAACAACGATTGTGAACGGCAAAAACATGCTGCTGCTCCAATGATTATTATTGGCGATGCATTTCATAATGCCATCGATGGCGTGGTGATTGCAGCCTCGTTTTTAACTTCAACCGAATTAGGTATTTTCGTTACATTCTCGGTAATTCTACACGAAATTCCTCAGGAATTGGGCGATTTTGGCGTATTATTAAAGAGTGGATATAGTCGTAAAAAAGCTTTATTATACAATCTTTTATCGGGCAGCAGTTCACTTGTAGCGGGAATAGCGGCATACTTTTTACTCGATAAGGTTGAGGGACTTATACCTTATGCTCTTTCGCTTGCAGCATCGGTTTTTTTGTATGTTTCACTTGCCGATCTTATACCTGAAATGCATAAAGAAACAAAACCTAAAGAATCACTTATTCAATTCATTTTAATTCTTGCCGGTGTATTTTTAATATGGTTATCGGTACAACATCACGCGCATTAAAATTCAACCAAACAAACCGGTGAAGGAATATTTATACTGATTCCTGTAAACGATAATTTACCTGTTCGGGGGTTTCTATTGAATACGGTTATTGAATTACTATGCTGGTTACCAATAAAAACCATTGTTCCATCATGCGAAACAGCAAAATTTCTCGGCCAGTTTGCTTCTGTTGGTATTTGCTGTACAAACTTCAATTTTCCGTTTGATAACACTTTAAAACAAGTAATGTTTTGTGCCGTACCACGGTTCGTAGCATACAAAAATTTACCATCGGGCGATAAATGAATATCGGCGGCAGCATTTTCAAATTCTTTTTTCAAATCAAGAATTGTTTCCTGTAATAATCGTAAATTTCCATTTTTAAAATTTGCAACACTGATAGTTGCATCTAATTCCTGAACAATATAAATTAAATTTCCCTTTTTATTAAATGTCAGGTGTCGCGGTCCGCTGCCGGGTTTTAATTTCAAACTGTCAATCGGGACTAATATTTGCTTTTCTGAAGACTGATTATAACTGTAAGCATGTACATAATCTGTTCCAAGATCGTTTGTAAAAACATATTTAAAATCGGGAGTGAAAATAGCCTGATGTACATAAGGTTTTGTCTGTCTTTTTGCATCTATACTACTTCCGTTATGATAAATAACCTGTAAAGGGTTTGTCAGAGAACCATTGCTTTTTTTGCCAAAAACCACAAGACTTCCACCTGAATAGTTTGCAGTAACCACATGATAATTGGAAGAAGCAATATAACATGGACCAATACCTGCTGCTGAAACGCGGTTTAAGGGTTTAAATTCAGTTTTTGATTTGTCGAACATAAACGCATTGATTGTACTTGATTCTCCCGATTCGCTTACAGTATAAACAAAATTACTATCAGGTGAAATTGTAAGAAATGCAGGATTTTCAATTTCTCGGGCAAGTACCTGAATTACTGATTTTCCGCTATTTGCATCGAAACTGACAGAATAAATTCCCTCGCTTTTCGTGTTTTTTGTATAAGTACCAACCAAAAAATTATAGGTTTTCGCTTGTAACATTACAGTTAACAATAATAAAAATGAAATAATTTCAAACTTTTTCATAAGCTCATTTTTTATTTCAAAATTAAACATTTATATCAAATGAAGCAAAAAATTAATGAAATGTATATTTTTACACTAAACAAAAAGAACTGTGTAGTCGTTTATAGCAATAAACATTTCTGTGAAGATATCACTCAGAAATAAATTTTTAAAGATTATCAAAAGTTTTTCTCATTGCGCATTAAGAATAAAAATCATAAGAATATAAACATATTATGAAATTTTTTCTTTGTGATTACCAATAAATCGGCATTTTCAATTTGCGTCGATATATTGTGTATTAAGACTTCACTAAGCAGTATCTATGAATAGGAAATTAAAATAAAGTAACAAATTTTTCAAATAAAAATGGATAAACATAGTATTAAAACAGAATGGAAAGGCGGTTTGGCATTTGAATCGGACATTAACGGACATAAATTAATGATGGATGCTCCTGAAGCTGCCGGAGGAACAAATACAGGTCCAGGTCCAAAAAAACTAATGTTAGTAGCTCTAAGTGGTTGCACGGGCATGGATGTAGTTTCTATTTTGCAAAAAATGAGAGTAGAAATTGAATCTTGCGAGATTGAAGTGCAGGCTGATGTAACCGACGAACATCCGAAACAATATTACAAAATGCACGTGATTTATACTTTTAAAGGTAAAAATTTGCCTCTTGAAAAATTAGAGAAAGCAGTACGAATGTCGGAGGAAACATATTGTGGTGTAGGCGCTGTTTACCGCAAAGTAATGGAAGTAAGTTCTGAAATTGTTGTAATTAATACAGCCCAATAAAAACAAAAAGAGAAGTAAAATATACTTCTCTTTTAATTTTTGTGCGCAGGATGAGACTCGAACTCACACACCGTAACCGGCACTACCCCCTCAAAGTAGCGTGTCTACCAATTTCACCACCTGCGCTTAATATTTCTGTGCCCAAAACAGGACTCGAACCTGCACAGCCTTGCGGCCACTAGTCCCTGAAACTAGCGTGTCTACCAATTTCACCATTTGGGCTTGCAGACGAATAACAGTTTATTTAGAGAAAAAATACGAAACTCGCTTGTTTCGTATTCCCTTTGAATGAGCGAAAAACGGGACTCGAACCCGCGACCCTAACCTTGGCAAGGTTATGCTCT
>CAYONE010000173.1:0-3503 GCA_964405245.1 uncultured Paludibacter sp. | reverse complement strand
CCTCGATTTTCTGTTCGTCAATAATTAACGAATAAAAATAAATCCCTTTTGTTAACATACCTTCGTGTATAAGTATTTGATTATCATTTTTATTTAAAATTAAATTTCTTACGGTTCTACCAAATATATCTAAAATTATTAATTTTGAATCCTTTGCTGACTCAGGAACAAAATATTCAATCGTTGTTTTATTTGAATATGGATTTGGGGTATTTTGTTTTAAATATGCTTTTTGTTTAATTGTCGAATTATTGTTATCAATAGTGTTTATATTTGATCTGTTGGGAATGGTTTTAGCTGAAAAAAAAGACCTTTTTGAAGATGCTTTTGTTAGAACTGTTGAGCTGCAATCAACACAAGGATTAATTTTTGCTGTAAAAACTGAACCTGATTGTGCATGAAAACCAGGTTTCAATACTATTTCATTATGTGCAACATATTCAGTAGTAACACCTGACGGTATTGTGTACCAGGATGAAGGTAGATCTAATTCTTCAGCGATACTTTCATCTACACTTTCCAAATAAGGAAAAGTTTTCGGAACATTGTAATATGGTGAAGGAATTGATTGACCATGCTGTATATAATAATTGTGATAATGCAGCCATAAGGGGACATAATAAGTACAATAATCTCGTAGAGGATTATTTGGATATAGTTCAAATAATGCATGTTCTGCCGAAGTGTAAGTACCTCCAATAATAGGTGGTGATAAATTATCTATTGTAAACCAACCATCATCAATTCCCCTCCAACCCCAGTTGATACAAAAATAATCATCAGTGTCATACCCATGCAAAATAAAAGTATGTCCAGAACTTATACCATCTATTGCAGAATATATAACAGGTCGCCCATTATTTAGATCGGCTTTGATTTTATTTTTCCAAGCTGTTGTTGTGTGTGTCCAACGCCAATCTACATGTGCATCAGTACAATAATCAAAATCATCTTCAAATGCTTTCCTGGCTTCCCAAAGCTCAGCCATTGAGCTGCAAGTGCCAAAATAACAATAGGACATACCGGCTGCTAAACCACAGTCTTTTATCAAACGTGCAACAGCATTTCTTTGTTTTTCATAGCCAGTTGAAATATACATTAAAGAATCTGGCATATTGCACCAATCAAATTGCTCCGACTTATTGGCTAAGTAGGCAGGGTGCTTCCAATATCGCATTACCTGAGCCATTGCTACAGCCGTACAGCCTGCAGGACATTTTGAAGAAGAACAAGTGACGCAATTTGAATGAGTATTGTCAACATAGAAATTATAAGCATCGCAATAAGAATCATTAGAAAAACTCTGACCCCACTTGGAGTTTAAAAGAGGAGAAACTATTTCAGTTCTGTTAATACTACTTGTAATTCTTTTTGTATTATTTGTTTCTTGTTTAGGATTAGTTCCTAGTAATAGTTCCCATTCTTTTTGGTAATAAAGACGTATTGTATCATTTTCGAAACACAAAGCAATTTGTCGTTTGTAATTTTCCAGCATATCTTTTAGCCCATCAGGTGCATCATCAGATAAAGCTGATTGATTTGTATATACTTTATAATAACCTAAAACCGGCAAACAAGCTTTGCTGCCCGAAAGTAATATAGCTTGTCCATTTTCTGAAATTATTTCGAACATTATTGTATATTTTTCGTTTTCCAATCGATTCACCGTTTTAATACCGGTTTCACTAAAAACACCTTTTACGCTGTATTTATTATTCAATGCTTGTATTGCTGCTTTCTTTGCTTCTTCAACAGATACCTGTTGTTGGGCAACTATTTCAAGATGTACTATGTTAATTATACATAGAATTAGTATTAAATATTTTTTTTGTTTCATAATTTACTCCTTTTTAATTTTCAAGTGAAATCGAGTCTACAGCTATTTCTACATAACTTTTAGAACAATTACCACCAAGTAAATTAACAGTTTCAGCACATGGTAAAGTGATAGTTCCAATGATATAAAATTTGCAGTTTTGTTCCGGTTTTGGTAACCGGATTAATATTGCAGGTCCATTACTACCATTTATTGAATCATCACTAATAGCAAATCCTTCAAGATTTTTCAACTTCCAGCCACAAACCTTGACTTTTTTTCCTTCTAAAACACTTTTTTCCGAACAGTATTTGACACAGTTATAATATACAGTTTTTACATCATTGTAATTTTCCCAGTCAATAGGTTGCAAGTCCTTGGGTTTGGAAATTGAAGGGCAGGGTATTTCGCATGAAGTAATACATAAAACTATAAAAGAAGCTACGATAAATATTGATTTTTTCATGTTCTTCTCCTTCCTATTTTTGTGATTTTAATGTCTGTATTTCCTTATTTAATTCAATCACATAGAGTGTCAATTCCTCAATTTTCTGAAGTAGTTTTATTTGAAGTTCACCCAAATCAGTATCAGATTCAGTCATTTTCATTGCAGTTGGAATATCAGGTAGATGTTTGTTTTCTAAAATAAACCTGTATAATTCACTCAATGGCATTAATTTGTAATTGTTTTCAAACACGAAATCAGCTCCCGAATTTAGATTTACCCTAACTTCATGAGCCCGGACTACTCCCTGTACATCAAGTTTGTAAAACGGATTAATAGTACCAATGCCAACATTGCCCGGATTGTTAAAAAAACAGTTTCCATTTGAATTAAGCTGGATATTCAACGTATGCTGGTTCGTGTTAGTAGATGTGTACATGCGAAGTTGTGACGAAAGTGGTTCTTGACTAACTCCTCCAGGCTTCAAGTCAACAGAGTTGTATGAATAAGTTCCTGCAGGAGTACCCATAACAAGGCTGTGACCCTCCCAGTACAAATGACTGTTACTCCAACCATTGATTAACTCGGTGCTCCTCAGGAATAACGGACCATTAATATCCATTTTGTATTGTGGATTAGTGAGCCCTACACCAAAATTTCCTGTTGAATGAGTTATTGTAACGTTCTCATTTGCAAAAAATAAATCGCCGTTTGAATTATTGATTCTTAAAGGACGAAGATTATTCCATCCGCCATTTACATCGTTGTTATTTGTAAAAAGCAGATAAGTGTTTACCCCATCATTCCTTAGAAGTGATGCATATCCTCCGCAAACCATTCGAAAGTTTGAAGTAGCAGTGAGAGTACTTCGGATTTCGCCTGATACATCCAAATTTGATAGAGGATTGTTAGTTCCGATGCCTACATTTCCGGAATTCAAATTCCAAATATTGTTATTCGTTATCGGCGACCATTGTTGTGCGTAGGTATTTGCAATTAAACTAAAAGAAAAAATAATTAATAATTTATTCATAATATCATTTTATATTAGTTGATATTTTTTTTTAATTATGGTTTATTTATTCAATTCAATTCAATTGAATAAAAATTGGTTAACAGTAAAATTGTAGTTTTAATTTACATGAAAGAAAACTCTTGTGGGATCGACTTTAAATTTTGTAAAGTATAAATAAACGATATAATTTCAAGTCAAAAAATTTAAACGTGAAAGGTTAATTCAGA
>CAYONE010000172.1:0-3592 GCA_964405245.1 uncultured Paludibacter sp. | reverse complement strand
GGTAATTTTCAATATTCATATAACGAATATTACACTTACGATAAAATGGGAAATATACATTATCTGGAGCGTTCAGGAAGTGAAAATACCATCGATTACCTAAATTACACCTACAACGGTAATCAGGTAACAGCCATAATGGACGACTATACATCTCAAAACTCTTACGCCATTAAAGAATACCAGGATAAAGCCGGAAACTCGCAAAACGAAATGGCTTACGATAAAAACGGCAATCTGATAAAAGATTTAGACCGCGATATAGTTACAATCCGATACAATTTACTAAATTTGCCTCTTGCTACCCTCTCCCTTGGGAGAGGGGCTGGGGGTGAGGTTTCAGTTTAAAAACGGCAACGTTATTATCAACCAGTATTCTGCCGATGGGCAGAAGCAGCGCAGCGATAACTACACACGGCTTACAGCCATAACACCCGTAGGCGAAAATACGGTAGTTAATCCGGAGAATGGCTACAATGATGCGGTTTACAGTTATACAGGTACTGCATATATTCAGGGTTTTGAATATATTATCAGTAAAACTAAAACACAGGGTTATGGTGGTTTATGGTATTATTCTGATGTATTTAATCCGGGGAAAATTTATACACCCGAAGGGTATATAGATAATCTCAGCGCTACACTTAGTCCGATAGTAAGCAATGGCGTAAGGTACAACTACTACCGTAAAGACCACTTGGGCAATATACGCGAAGTATGGAACGGCGAACGTAAAAACTACTCCGGCGTAGTAAAAGAAGCAGCCGCCACCCGCCAGCGCACGCAGTACTACCCCAGCGGTTTACCCTGGGCGTACCAAACAGGTGATAATGCAGGAATCCAAAACCGTAAATACAACGGTAAAGAATGGATTGAAATGCACGGGTATGATGCGTATGATATTGTTTGGCGACAGTATTATCCGGCAATCGGGAGATTCCAAACTCCTGACCCTGAAATTGAAGAAGCTTACAATGAAAGTCCGTATGCTATGTGTGATAATAACATGGTTAATAGGACTGATCCGGATGGAAGGTTTTGGAATTATGTAGCTGGAGGTATTGTAGGCGGATTAATGGAAATAGGTACCCAAGTAGTTGCGAATGCCGTAACAGGAGGCGACGTAACAAATATTAACTGGAAAAAAGTAGGGGTTAGTACTGCCGAAGGAGCTTTGACAAGTGGTGGAAGTGTGGCTTTAAAAATTAGCGCAACAGTAGGAGCAGCCTTTGCACAAAGTGCACTTGATGGCAATAAAGGGTTAAAAGATATTGCAACAGGAACCGCAGTTAACTTAGGTGCTGGCGCAATAGGGAGTGGAGCTTCTAAATTAACAAAAGGCGTTGGTGAGAAAGGACTGGAAAAAGTCGCCAACAAAATGGTTGGTAGTAAAACAGCAATTACAAAATCTGTCCAAAATATAACAAATACAAGTACGAAAACGGCAAGAGGAGTTGCAAAGACTATCCAAAATGCCGAAAAAGAAGCGGCAAAAGAGGTGAAGAAGAGTGTACAGACAACAACAAAAACAGTTACCACCGGACTTGTGAATGGTGTTTATGATAAAAACAAAACCAATTATTAAAATTAATTATGAAAAGAGCTCGGACTATCTTCTTTGTAATTTTATGTGTTGGAACATTAATTTATGGGCTATACAGTACAATTGTTTCTGATTTTTTATTAAAGAATAATCCAACATGCATAAAAGCGGTTATTTTTGATAGATTAACTGGAAAAACTTCTTACCCTGTTTATCCATATTCTTTCACATTTCACGCGATGGAATATACAGGATTAGCACAAGAAAATGGGATAGACAAATTAAAAATAGGTGATACTATTTGTGTTGTTTTCTACAAAGTTTATCCCTCCATCAATAAGCCGTTATCTTATTTTGACAATGGAGAAATAAAATGTAACTGCAAGTAATGCCCCTGCTCCCACGCGATTTTCATCGGGTGAGAGTAAAAGGTTTTGCAATTTAAAAACGACAACGTAATCATCAACAAGTATTTTGCCGACGGGCAGAAAGAAAACCCCTAACCCCTAAAGGGGAATTTTAGAGCAGCAGTGTATTTGCTCCCCTTTAGGGGTTGGGGGTAGCGGTTTACCGTGGGCAGAAAGCTTTGGTGCGGCGGTGCAGAAGCACAAGTACAACGATAAAGAATGGATTGAAATGCATGGGTACGATACCTATGATATTGTATGGAGACAGTATTATCCGGCAATTGCAAGATTTCAAACTGTTGACCCAGAAGCTGAAAAGTTTTACTACATAAGTCCATATACCATGTGCAACAATAACATGGTATTAAATACAGACCCCGATGGCAGAATCTTTGAAACTCTTTGGGATGTTTACAATGTAGCAACAGGAGTAGTAAGTTTAGCGAAAAATGTAGCATCCGGCAATGTAGAAGATGCTGTATTAGATGCCGTAGGTATAGTTGCGGATGTAGCAGCAGTAGTTGCGCCTGGGATACCTGGCGGTGCAGGCGCTGCCATAAAAGCATACAGAGCGGGTGATAAGGTGGTGGATGCTGTTAAGACGGCAGATAAAGTAAGCGATGTAAAAAAAACATATCAGACATATACAAAACCACCAAAGAATCCTGCCGATGGTGTATATAATGGGAAAACAAGTGGAAAAGGCACACCTGAGCAAAATGTTACTAAGAGAGATAAAAATCATCATATGAATAAAACACATGGACCAGCTAAGCTTGATAAATCATCTTCAAATCCTGATGCTATAACAGGAAGAGAACAACAAAATATTGATAATTCTGGAGGTTCAAAATCAAAGGGAGGAACATCTGGTAATCAGCGGAATTCGGTAGATCCAAATAATAAGGAAAGAGTACAAAGAACACAGAAAGCAGCAAAAAAAGAATTTGGTAATTAATATGGCGAAACAAAGAATAACAGAGGGAGCAATTTTGGAAATTAATATTGATAATCAATACTATGTTTATGCTCAGATTTTAACAAAAGGACTTGGGTATGCTTTTTTTGATTTAAAGTCAAAATTGAAAATACAGGATTTAACGATACTTCAAAAAGCTAATATACTTTTTATTGTAACAGTTTATAATGATATAATCACACAAGGCATTTGGGTTAAAGTTGGTAAACTTCCAATAAGGAATAATTTACTTGTTCAACCTATGAAATATATTCAAGACATTCAAAATCCTAATAATTTTGAGCTTTATAATCCAAATACAGGCGAAATAAAAAAAGCTACAAGAGAACAGTGTGTAGGGTTAGAATGTGCAGCTGTTTGGGAAGCAAATCATGTCGTTGACAGAATTAGAGATTATTATTTGGGGCGTTCGAACATTTGGGTAGAACAATTGAAAATGAAATAAAGCACAGTTCAGCACAACCCATACTCCCGAAGGTTATATAGATAATCTCAGCACTTCCGGAACTTCAATTGTAAGCAATGGCGTAAGGTATAACTACTACCGTAAAGACCATTTAGGCAACATACGTGAAGTTTGGAACGGGGTACGGAAAAACTACAGCGGGCAGGTAAAAGAACTTGCCTCCACCCGCCAGCGCACACAGTACTACCCCAGCGGTT
>CAYONE010000171.1:0-3846 GCA_964405245.1 uncultured Paludibacter sp. | reverse complement strand
CTTTGTATATTTTTTCTCTTTTATTATAGTCAAGTGGCATATATTGATATTTTTATTGTGAATTAATAGACTTTGAGCGTAATGTATTTTTATTTTTCCATTTGCTAAAAACAGAGTTACCAACGCTACCAGATGCACGATTGATAATAGGATTTTGAACTACTGCCATGACGAAATTTATTAATTAATAACTACAAATATACAATTAATCGGACATAAAATAATCAATTATTGAATTGTTTAAAGCAATCATGTCAGCAAAGCATTTTTCGAAATTGATATTAGGATAATAGACGAAAGTATAGTAATCAGAAACTAAGTAACATGACGATTGATAGTCAGGGTCAACAGGAATTGACTTGTTTTCAACTTCTTCAATTGTATATTGTTGAGACGTGAATAGTGCTGAAATAGAGCGTGAACAGTGCCAACAAAAATGTGTAAATACAGATTTGTTTTTTGTGATATATTTTGTAATATATTTCCGTAACCTTGTAACATCTTTAACTTTTTGCATTGATTTTGAGCTGTCCACACCATTAAATTTTGATAGAGAAGTGTTTAATAAAGAATCTGAATTGATTTTATTTTGTTTACTGCCAAAAATAGCGGCTGCAACGAAATGATTAAAGACTATAACATTAAGAGTATCAGAAGTAACCAGGTGAAAATGAATTGTACCGTTTTGCTGACGTTCTGAAACCCAGAGATAATTTTTTAATTTATGTTGTACAACACTTTTTGCACATAATTGCATATAAGACAGCCATTTATCAGACTTTTCAGACTTGAACAAATCAATTAAGTAATTAGCCTGTTCGGAAAGACTGTAACCTTTTCTTAATCGTGTAAGAACAATATTTAACACTTCAAAAGCCACATTATCAGAGGTATTGACGGGAAATGATATTGTATAAAAAGAGACTTGTTTACCAGATAATTTGGAGTGAAAAAACGACATTAACTTCCTGCTAACTACTTTAGAATTAAGACTATACGTTTTTGGTTTAACGACTTCGGGAATGTATTCAAATGGAATTAAATTTTCTATTACTGGTGGCTTTGGGTTGTATTCTTCTAATGGAGTGGATTTAATGTCTTTTTTTTCGTACAATTCGTTATCTACAAATGTAAACCGTGAACTTCCTGAAAAACGGCGTAATTGAGAAGCTGTGCGCAACAACACAGCTCCATTGTAGTTTAATATCATTTTTGTATAATGCACAACGACAGCTATTTGCGTTTTGATAAAAAGGGATTATTAAGAGCACACTTTGTTAAAAAGGCTTGGCTGTCGACAATATCAAAATTAATAAGACGTGACGAACCTTCATTTTTGCGAAATATATCAACTAACAAATCAGAATATTGACGCGAAACAAAGTAACGCTCAATAGAATAGCGCTCGGAGAAAGTAGAGAAATAGATAGGAATATTAAAATGAAGCGAAAGCGAAGAAGGTACATACAAGTGCTTTTGAAAGATAACTTTAGACGTGTATGTGTAATTCGAGAAACAAGTATCTGCATCACTTTCGTAATAAAAAACATACGCTACAATGACGTCGATAGAGATGAAGTGAAAACGAACATAAATTTTTTTACTTTTCATAATTATTTGCTTTTGAAGTTAGACAAAAAGAGCTGTGATTTTCTAAATCACAGCTACTTGCAAAACACATCAACATACCGTCCACGTCGCTCCTCAGCGTTGCGCTTTGTTCTCTGTTGACATAGCAAAATTATGAAAAAATAAGAATACAAAAATACAAAATACATATGTTATAAAACAATGTTATATAACATAATTTTTGAGCCGCCAGCCATGTGTTGCGCCTGTACTGCAAAAAAATAACGTCAATTTTTTTTCAAGACCTACCGTGTATGGAACTAATGCAATGAAATAAGACATACACGGAGGGCTTGAAAAAAATTGATGCTAATTAATTAACTCAATTAATTCTAAAAAGCTGAAGGTTAATTTTAATCGAATACAATTTGAGTTTGAAAGGTGAAATATTTATATAAATCCTATGCTAACGCAACATAAGACGTTGATTAAAAGTGATATCAATCGCGGTATAATTAATTCTTAACAATAAGCTCTGAATGTTCAATTAAATTATACTTATTATCAAAAAATAGCCTTGCGGTTAGCCGTGTTTGGATCTGACGCGTAAGCAATGGGAGCATAACGCCGCACTAAGCGCTGGGGCGGCGAAATAAGGATAATTTAAAAAACAAAAACAACCGCCGCCCTTGCGCTTGGTGCATGTTATGCTCTCCGTAGGGATTCTTTTTTTTAAGCGGCATCAATCGCGGTATAATTAATTCTTAACAATAAGCTCTGAATGTTCAATTATATTATACTTATTATCAAAAAATATTGAAGTTCTTTTTAACTTATTAAGACTATCACAATGACTACATGAAGAAACAACACCAAACGAAACAATTGGATTTAAATTAACTACCATTAAGAAATTAAAATTTTTACAATCGTTACAGTAAACAAAAAGATATGATAAAGTTTTAACGGCTATTTGCATAACGAAACTTACTTAATATTATCTATATCGAACAATGATTGCATTTTCGGACAAAACGACCATTTTTTACCTTTGTCAAGTATTGAAAAAACGATAATTCCATTATCTTTTGGATTTATGAATATATACGCTTCATTTTTTCGCTTTTCAATTAATTCATTGTAACGTTTTTTATGTTCGTTGGACCAGACAACTAAACCATGATAATTATTAATCATAGGAGAGTAATATTTATTTCTTTCCTCTGGAGTCATTTTCACAACTGAATAAATTTTTTTATTACATAAGACTTGCATGTTACAAATATTTGTTTGTTTAGTTAAAAATAAGACATATTGAAACTTAGTAACGCTCATAAGGAATACGCATAAAGTCGTTAGGTTTTTTTCGTTTTGTGAATTGCAAGTTATTCATTATTAATTGAAAATAAAACTATATTTTATAAATTCTTTTAACAATTCAGACATAATTTTAAATTTCACTTGTTGACTAATGCGAAACCACGAACATCATTTGCAGTTAAAATTGAACCTTTACGAATGATATAATTTTCAGTTTCAAGCTTTTCAACATCAAAATTGAAATGTTGTAAAGTTGATAATGAAATATTTAATAATTCTTTTTTAGCTTCGTATAAAGCCACAAGCGAACCAAAATAAAAGTGTTCGCTTGTTTTTATTTCTAAATGATAAATTCTTCTCATATTACTCATTCATAAAATCGTTAATTGCTTCTTTTATTTCTTCGTTATAATCACATCCACTTTGAGTGGATATCATATTAGAAATTAATTTAGAAATAAAAACAGGTTTTAAATGTTCAATTCTTTTACCATACTCTTTTTTAATTATTTCAATACAAATGTTTGGAAATGGAAAATCCGTAAGAACTTCCCCAAAGTAATAATTGTTAATTTCTTCGGTTGCATCTGATATGCAAAAAGCGGCGTATTCGCATCTTTTTTGTTTTTCGCCTTTACCCGATAATACATACTCTAATTTTGTCATTTTCGTATCATTTAATTTTCTACAAATATATAATACTTATTTGTAATATGAAAATATTTTTGCAATTATTTTTAATATATTTGTAAAATAATTTTTAAATGATTCACCATCGGCAGGGGTGCGCTCCGCGCACCACATAAAGTCCAATGGCGTTAGCATTTTTAGCGTAACAATGAAAAAACTACTAATTACTTAATTCCTAATCTATCAAGCAATTTAATTACTATTTCGTTTAGTCGTTCAACTTTTTGTTCCAATTTCTCATCGTAGCGCTGCATCAGCTCCAATGCT
>CAYONE010000170.1:0-3992 GCA_964405245.1 uncultured Paludibacter sp. | reverse complement strand
ATATTTGAAATTGCAAAATCAGCTTTTTTGAAAACTTTCGTACGGCAGTGATATTATTTATAATGTTACTGTTCCTGCTGGTACAAATGCTTGTTATATTTCTGGAGCTTGGGATAGTTATACAACATTCAGGGCAATGACAAAGGTAACGGGAACAAATTATAAAATTACAATCAACTCTGTTCCAGGATTTTTATACAAATATTGTTCTGGGCCAGATTGGATGTATGTTGAAAAAAATGCAGATGGAACCGATGTATCTCCTGACAGGAGCTATTCAGCAAATGATGTTGTAGTTAAATGGGCTTTGATTTATAGTGCTACGACTGCTGTTGAACCTGTAAAAAGCGAGAATAATCCTATCATTGGAGGAAAATCAAACATTCAAATAAAAGTTGCAGGAGAAGCAAAAATTGAAGTTTATACTTATAATGGTTCACTTGTTAAAACAATTAATGCAAATAATACCGTCTCAATTAATAATTTACAAGCAGGTTTATATTTACTGAAGGTGAATGATAAAGTTTATAAAACCGTAGTTAGATAAAGCTTTGATTGTAAAAGATTAAACTCGTATTCCAAATTTGGTTTGTGCATATCCATATTAATTTAAAACATAATAATCATCTCAAAATTGTGAATGCAATAATGAAGTGAAGTATGATAAATTTCTTTATTCAAAACATTAATGAAAGATAAAAACAAATTACATTTTCATCAATCAAAATCAATAATATAAATTTACTTTATGAAAAAAAATGCTTCTCGTATTCTTTTGTCAACATTCATTGTAACGTTATTCTCATGGCAACAAGGAAAAGCACAAGTTCCAAGTCAATCTACTGATATAATGTTGCAAGGCTTTTATTGGAACTCATTTACAGATAGTAGTTGGAAAAATTTAAAAACTCAAACAACTGAAATTTCTCAAAATTTCGATTTACTATGGCTTCCACCAAGTGGAAATGCTGTAACTACTAGTAGCATGGGGTATCTTCCGATATATTATTTTGATCAAACAAGTTCTTTTGGTACACAAGCTGATTTAAAATCACTTATTGCATTATTTAAAATAAATGGAACACGTTGTCTTGCAGACATTGTTATTAATCACCGTAATGGAAGATATAGCTGGACTGATTTCCCTTCTGAAACTTATAATGGGGTAGCATATAGTTGGGGATCAGAGGCTATTTGCAAAGGTGATGAATGTGTAGCTCAAGGCTATCCTGCAACTGGCGCAGCTGATACGGGAGAAAATTATGCAGCTACACGTGATATTGATCATTCTAACCTAAATGTTCAAAATACTATTAAAGCTTACATGAGTTTTCTGAAAAATGACATGGGTTATGACGGTTGGCGTTATGATTTGGTCAAAGGATATAGTGGCGTTTATAATGCAATGTATAATGATGCAGCAGGAGCTTATATGTCTGTCGGAGAATACTGGGATGGGAGTTACGATGGGGTTTATAATTGGATTAAATCGGCTAATTACAAATCAACTGCATTTGATTTTCCATTGAAATATGCTATAAACAATGCTTTTTCTTCAAATAATATGACTAATCTCAAATCGAATAATGGAAGCTCAATTCAACCAGCAGGATTAATAAGTAAGGATCAATCAAAAAAATATTCTGTTACATTTGTTGAAAATCACGATACAGGCGCAAGCGGTAGCACAAGTGCATTTACTGGCGATATACTGGCTGCAAATGCTTATATTTTAAGTTCTCCAGGAATTCCCTGTGTTTATCTAAAACATTGGCAAACTTATAAAGAACAGATAAAACCAATGATTGCCGCTAGAAAAGCTGCAGGAATACATAGTGAAAGCTCAGTGGTAGTAAACCAAACATCATCGTCTATATATGTAGCTACTGCTACTGGTAAATATGGAAATTTAATTGTGAAGATTGGAAGTGGAAGTTATACAGCTCCTACAGGCTATAATTTAGTTACTTCAGGAACTAACTATGCTATTTGGACTAATGTGGCAGTCACTGTTGCGCCTTCACTTTCGGTAACACCTGATTCAGGTGTATTTCCAACAGGAACTACAGTAACTTTTACAGCTTCTGGTGGAACTGCTCCGTTATATATCTATTATACAACAGATGGAACTGAGCCAACTTCTTCTTCAACGAAAGTCTCAACTGGAGCGAAAATAAGTGTAAGCGGAACAACAACAGTAAAAGCTATAGCAATAGACGCCGCAGGAAAGATGACAGATGTAATTACTAAAACTTACAAACCCGAACAAACGAACATAGTAGTTAAATGGAAAAATGATTTAAATTGGACAGGTTCAATGTATCTTTATGCATGGGATAATACTAATACAGCACTCGTGGGTGCATGGCCGGGTAAAGTTGTTACTCCAGATGCAAGCGGCTGGTATTCATATACATTTGCTAGAGATTATGTGAACGTCATATTTAATAATGGTAGCAGTAAACCACAGACAGTTGATATTAAAAATGTAACTGCAAATACTTGTTACAAAATCAATAGTACTATGACAGGAACGGCTTATAATGTTACTAGTATTGACTGTGTAGGTGAAACTGCATTAGACAATTTAACCGATAATATTTTAGAAATATATCCAAATCCAACAAAAGAAAGTGTTAATATAAGCGGAATCGACAATCTCACCAAAATATCCATTTATAATCTAAGTGGACAAAAAATTAAAGACTTTCAATTACTAAACAATTCTATTGATATTAGTGATGTTAGTAAAGGTATATATATATTGTATTTAGTTACTCATGATGGTAAGTCTTTATATAGAAAAATCATCAAAGAATAATAGATTATTCAAAGTATCAATCATAATAAATTTTATGAAAACTACTACCAAACTCTAAACGTACCTTTTGATGCAAGTTATGAGGTCATAAAAAACTCTTATAGGGCTTTTGCAACAAAATTTCACCCGGACAAACATAACGATGACCCTTTTTTCAAAGAAAGATTTCAGGAGATTCAAGAAGCATTTGAAATTCTTTCAGACAAACAAAAGAGAGAAGAGAATGACAAATTATTTTCAAATCAAAACAAGGTTAATTTCCCTGAAGTTTCATTATTTGTAAATAAATCAGTTATAAAATCTGGTGAAATAATAATTTTTAACTGGACTTCAATTAACACCGTAAAAGTTGCTATTGTTGGTCATGGTAATTTTAAGCCCAATGATACTTTCTCTACAACTATAAATAAATCAACAGTATTCAAATTTATTTTTGAGGGAAAAACAGGAATAATAGAAAAAACTAAAGAAATTACTGTTTTAGAAGCAAAAAAAACCTATCCACCAAAAGTGAATCTCGAAGTTGATAAATTACAAGTAGAAAAAAATGACACAGTTACTTTCAAATGGAGTACTATGAATGTAAATTCGGTAGAAATCGTAGGTTATGGAGTAATAAATGATAAGACGGAATTCAAAACTACAATAACTACAAGTAAGGAATTTACATTTATTTTTAAAGGTGACGGAGGTACTCAAACGATAAAAAAAATTGTTTCCATTATTCCTAATCGACCACAAAACATAAAATCGCCAAAACCAGAAAGTTCTTTATCAAAATTTTTCGGATTCTTGTTTGTCTTGACTTTATACACTTTACAAGTTTTATATGCTTTGCTAATAGGACCGTTTATTCTCTTTTTACTCTTAATTGGTATCTATTTAGTTGGTAAAATTGAAATATCTTTTTCGAATGTCTTTATAATTATACTTTTTATTTTATCAGCAATAATTAGCCTTGTAATATACAAAAGGGTAAAGAAAGATGAATGGATTGAAATTATTGAAAAACATAAATAAAAAACACCTAGCCCATAACACACGCCTCGTATGTTCACAGGCTGGCTGACGTGCATTTAGCGGCATTTGCGCCCGCATTCGCCTTGTCGCTGTGCGACAGCGAATACGCCCGCAACCCGCCCGTGCCCATAGCCTCGGTCGTTGGCAGCAA
>CAYONE010000169.1:0-4128 GCA_964405245.1 uncultured Paludibacter sp. | reverse complement strand
ATGAGATAATTAGTTGATTTTCAATTATTTAACTAAATATATAACACACTATTGATGTTATGAATGTATAACAATTTTAAAAAAATAATTGTTTTTAAATGAGGAAAAATTTCTCCAATCTGCAGTTGAATAAGTTTACAATTGCATAATACTGGCATTGAAATGACTTAAAATTCAGGAAATTTGATGAAAATATTTCAGTTGATATCCGGAACTTTTTATACTAATGTTAAATAATATCCAAAAAAAAAGACTGTCAGTGGTTAATTGACAGTCTTGTATCCATATTTAATCTTTTAATTATTATTCTCCCAATTGCTTTCGCACCAGTTCAATTTCCTTTTTGCGGCGCAATAGTTCATCAAAATGCCCTGAAACCAGTAAAAACGATTCGAAATCGGTTGATATTGATTTGTCAAAATAATCAAGAGCGAGTGAGGTAAATTCAATTGCTTTGTCAATATCGCCAAGAATTTCGGCAGCAATACCTGCATTGTATGTCGCTTTTGCTTTTAGTGCATTAGAGTAACCTTTTTTTGTTATTTTTTGCCAAGTTTCCATGGCGCTCTGCCAGTTTTTAACATAAACCGAGTCCATGGCTTGTTTCATATATTTATTCTCGGTGAGAAAAAAATATCTATCAGTTTTTTCCCAATTGGGAATGAGTTTTTTGGCAGTGCTTTGTCCAACGTAAAGAGCACCATCAATCAATGCATCTTCTCGTTTTGGCAATCTTTCGTAGGCTTGTTTTCGCTGATACGATTCTGAATCCCAAAAAACCGTATCGTTAAAGGTTGCTGACGTATATTTGTTTTCGTCAGGTAAATGTATGCTCCACTGGGTTTCATAAACTGCATTTAGTTCGGTTAGGTATTTTCTTTCAGATTCAATGTAATATTCTGTAATTCGGTCGGTAACTTTAATTCTGTTCAGCGAAATCACAGCATCTACCTTGTATCTTTTGCATAAAGCTTGTACGCTGTCATGCTTTAATTCCTTTACCATGAAAAAATCGGTTGATTTGTTCATGGTTTTTTCCTTTAAGTCCACTCTTGTGAAAAATTCACGATTCCGTAATTCTTCAGTGAGTGAAGCTAATGCAAAAAGAGACAAACTGTCGGTGCGAACTGATACATTTTTTGTTCTTTCACGCATCAGTTCAGTTTTGTGACCAAAATCGTTTGGTTGAATAATTGCATTGTTTACAATCAGTACATTTTTAACTTCGGGTGCAAATGTAACTTTTGCAGGACGCAACACATCTAAGGTGGTATAGCGCATCGAAGTGCAGGAACTTAAAAAAAATCCCACGATAAATATTAACAGTTGTTTTGAGTAATATTTATTTTTCATGTATCTGACTATGTAAAAGTTTTTGGTTTTTTAAATGAACAAAAATTGTTCCTTGTTTTTCAATTGATAGTTACACTTTACAAATTAACGTAAAAAATCAGAGTTTTTTATATTTCAACTACTAAATCATCATAAGAGATATACATATTTTGAGGTAACATTGCCTGAACCAAATCATGTTTTCCTATATGATGACTAAAGTGCGTAAAGTATGTTTGTTTTGCCCCGATTTTCAATGCAAGCTCTATAGCTTCGCTCAAACAAATGTGCGAAATATGTGGTTTAATGCGTAATGCATTTAAAATCAAAACATCCAAACCTTGCAGCTTGTTCAATTCTTCTTCGGATATGGATTTTAAATCGGTTATATACGCCATATTTTCAATTCTAAAGCCAAGAATTGGCAAGCGTGCATGCATAATCCTAACCGGTACTATATTTAGTCCATTTATAGTAAAAGGTTGCAAATCGATTTCGTGCAATTTTATTGCCGGAACTCCCGGATATTTATTATCAGCAAAACAATACGACATATTTTGCCGTATAACTTTTGCCACATTTTTTTCGGCATATACTATTACTTCACCTAACGGACGAACATCGTCAAGACCGCCTAAATGGTCATAATGCTCATGCGTAATCAGCAAGCCTGCAATACGCCTTATGTTGTGTTGCAGCAGTTGCTGTCGCATATCCGGCCCGCTATCAATCAGAATTCCGGTGTCTCCTTCTTCAATCAGCACCGATGCTCTTAATCTTTTATCTTTTGGGTCGGGCGACGTACAGGTTTCACAGTCGCAACCTATTTGCGGAATGCCCGTAGAAGTGCCGGTGCCTAAGAATGTTATTTTCATTTTTTAAAAACCCCTAACCCCTAAAGGGGGATAAGTTACTAGAAAATGAGAAAATGAGAAAATGAGAAAATAAGTCAACAAGGAAACAAGGAAGCCAACATTCCGAACTTTATGAACTTTATAAACTTACAAACCTACAAACTTTACAAATTCATCCTGATTCGCCAGTTTGCCGGATACATATTATTAAAGCGGTTTCCCACATTTTTTACCCACCCGAGTGGTAATCCCTTGAAGTTAACAAGTAAAAATCCCTGAGGTGCACTTTCGGTATGTAATGCTTCGCGTTTCAGATATTTTATTGCTGTTTCGTAATCAACATTGAGCAATGAAATTTTTGTGTTATCCAAATCGTTGCTCAATGCAAGCCTCTGCGAAGGAACAAAATCCTTACCTTTAAACTCTCCAAGTGTCAGTCCACATTCGTAGCATCTGAATAGCGAATGAAACATCATAAAATCTTCGGCATACTTAGCTGAAAATGCTATCAGATGATTCGTAGTGCGAAGATATTTGAATTTGTCTGGATTTTTAAGTTGTACGATTTCGAAATGCTTGATGTTAACATAATTTGTGCCTTTTTGCCATGCTATTTTATTAATATTAACGGTATCGCTTTTTCCAGTTTTTCGCATGACACTCACAAAAAATCCTTCGCCTTTTATTTTGTGCGGATAAAACCGTAGTCCAAAATCGGTAGCTACAATACCTGCAAACTCTGCTATGTCAACTTTTATAAGTTCTGCACCAAGTTCATTGCAAATAAATTGCACGTTTTCTTCGTTTTCTTCCCTATTAAAAGTACAGGTGCTGTAAACAAGTATTCCATCGGTTTTAAGCGCATCCCAAACCGACGAAATTATCTTACATTGACGTACAACGCAGTTTTTTACATTTGCTTCAGACCATTCAGTTATCGCGTTCGGGTCTTTACGAAACATGCCCTCGCCAGAGCAGGGAGCATCAATCACAATTGCATCAAAATATCCACTTAGATTACCAAAATCGGAAGGATTGTTATGGGTTATAACTATTTCCGATTTACCCCATTTTGTCATGTTCTCATTTAAAATATGGGCGCGTTGCGGTAATATTTCGTTGCTTACGAGTAAGGCATCCGGTTTAAGTGCATCTGACAGTAAAGTGGATTTTCCGCCCGGTGCTGCGCATAGGTCAAGAACTTTTTCAGCCTTATTCAAATACCTGCGGGCAATTACATCCAGAAACATCGAACTTGCTTCCTGCACATAATATACGCCGGCATGTAGAAGCGGATCGGCTGTAAAAAGCGGACGTTCAGGCAAGTAATATCCGTTTTCGCACCATTTCACTCTTTCGCCAGTTTCATTGCAGGATTTGTGTTTGTTTATCCTTATGCTCACAGGTGATGGTTCGTTCAGAGCCACAATAAAACTATCGTATTCCTGCCCTAAAAGCTGCTGCATACGATTTGTAAAGGCTAAGGGAAGTTGAAATTCTGTATTCATGTCAGATATATGTGATGCAAAGCATTTTTTTTAACCATTTTTTTCATCATACAAAAGTATTAAATAAATTAAGGCTAAATATGAGAAAATCAATTTATCTACGGTTTTTTTGTTAAAGATTTATTAGGAAAATCATTCGCAGAGATTTTTTAAGTAATTCATTCGGGGTTGGCTGTAGGAGGAAATTAAATTAACATAAAAGCAGCAACCCGGTGCGGTTTGCTGCTTTTTTCTAAAAACAAGTAATCTAAATTAGTTTATATTATTTGAACTCCTCATTATCTGTTCGTGATTACACCTAACAGGTTTAAAAAACCTGTTAGGTGTAGATTGTTTTTCTAAACTAAACGAAATGGATAGTAAAAGTTAATTCTGTTCACTTACTTAAAACAAATACTTTTGATTATTTTGTATTTTATGGAATTATTTCTTTA
>CAYONE010000168.1:0-4152 GCA_964405245.1 uncultured Paludibacter sp. | reverse complement strand
TAAATATTTGAAATTGCAAAATCAGCTTTTTTGAAAACTTTCGTACGGCAGTGTATAGATTTAAACCATTTTAAATTAAACAATTTAAGTAAATAAAAAGTTGAAAAAATGTGCAATTTAAAATAAAAGAAAAATAAAATTGACATAAAAAAACGATTATAGTATTAAATATCAACACATTAAAAGGCTGAAAAGTCTAACATATAGAGTTACTTTAATTTAAGTCAGAATATCAATGATTATTTGCCACGAAAAGGATTGTAAAGAAGATATTTTGATTGTTTTTTTGCAGTTTATGGAATTGATTGAATCTTGAAATAAGAATTTATTTCCTCTTGTGATTTAAATATTCCACTTACTTTTTGTTTCACTTTTCTATTTCTTATGGTTCTTTCGTAAGCGTTAATTTCAGATGGAACACATGATCGAAAAAAGAATATAAACTCTGACAGCAAAACAGCCTTATGTGTTTCAATCGAAAAAAAGTATACACTACATAAAAACTTAAAATGATATGAAAAACTTAGTAACAATGTATTTATCAATTAAATGTTTGATAAAAAAGCAAATTAATTTTAAAAACAAATTCAAAAATAAACAATCATATCCATGAAAGAGTTAGGAATGTTGTCTAGCTACAAATAATCAATTTTTAAAAAAAATGAAATTAAAAAGTACATTATCAATCTTTGCTTTAAATGCACTATTAATATCGTGTACAACTAAACCTGAGCCTGTTTTGAAAGCTGTTAATTTCGACCAGCTGAGCGAAGTTATTTATAAAACTGACGATGTTTTATATGTTGTAAATTTCTGGGCCACGTGGTGCAGTCCATGTGTTGAAGAATTGCCAGATTTTATGGAGATAAACCGTGAATTCGGAAAAGATAAAAATTTCAAGATGATTCTTATATCACTTGACAAAGCATCGGAACTCGAAACGCTTCTAAAGCCGTTTCTTACGAAAAATTGTATTGATACTGATGTGTATTTGCTCGACGATAATAAACGTATGAATTATTGGATTCCAACAGTAGATGCAGGTTGGACAGGTTCAATTCCTTCCACAGTATTTATTCGTAACGGACAAAAACTTCATTTTGAAGAGAGTAAGCTCGACAAAGAAACATTGAAACAAATAATACAGGAACATATTTAAAAAACTAACAAATAAAATTCAGAAATATATGAGAAAAATTGCATTTTTAATTTCAGCTATAGTTTTGGCAATTACATTACATGCACAAACAACCACTATAAAGGGTTATCTACCCGGCGATGAAGCCATTGATTTTAAACTGAAAAACGTTGATGGTAAATATATTTCGCTTGCTGATTACAAAAAGGCGAAGGGATTCATACTAATTTTCACTTGTAATCATTGCCCTTATGCAATTGCTTACGAGGATCGTATTATTGAACTTGACAAAAAGTATGCTTCAAAAGGTTATCCGGTAATAGCTATAAACCCAAACAATCCTGATGTTCAACCAAAAGATAGCTATGAAGCAATGCAACAGAGGGCAAAGGAAAAAGGATTTCCATTTCCATACCTGTTTGATGATGGTCAGAAAATTTATCCGCAATATGGAGCAACCAAAACACCCCACGTATTTATACTTAATAAGGAAAAAGGCAAAAACATAGTACGATATATTGGCGCTATAGATAACAATTACGCTGATTCCAATGATGTTAGCGAAAAATATGTAGAATCAGCCTTAAATGCTTTAATTGCCGGAAAAGAAGTTAAACAACAACAAACTGCCGCTATAGGATGTACAATTAAAGTAAAAAAATAATAACGGTATTTTTGAAACTGTTTGATTTATTCTATCAACCTGAAAAGAGAGCAATATTTGTTCTCTTTTTTTTTTATGAAGAATGTTTGCTTTAGTACCCTTTTCAGCTATATTTGCAGATTATTCAATTTAAAATTTTATGTTTAATCTTAAATCACCAGTGTATATGTATAGCAAATTAAAGTTTATCTTATTTTTCGCACCAATTTTTTTGTTTCAATCGTGCCTTACCGAACAACCTTTAGCTATAAAAAAAGCCGACAATAACAGAACTTACACAGTTGAATATCTTTTTGAACACGATGGTTGCAAAGTTTACCGATTTCGTGACAATGGTAATTTTGTATATTTTACCAATTGTAATAATTCATCAACTTCTGTTTTGAACGATTCTGTGCAAATTAAAACCTACTCGGTTAAATAGTTTTTGTAAGCCTGATTCAGGAATTTCTTCAATAAAAAGTTCCTTTTTTATCCACTCATCAAACAATTTTAAAGTTTTGTTGTTTATGATTGCTGATTGCTTTACTGTCAAGATCACTACCGGTAGAGAATCATCAAAAATATAATAAACAAAAAATAATAATAAAATGAATTTAACAGAAACTTTGAATTGGAGGTATGCTACCAAACGAATGAATGGAAACAAAATTCCAACCGAAAAAATAGATAAAATTAAAGAAGCAATCCGGCTCGCTCCTACTTCGTTTGGATTACAAACGTTTAAAATTATTGATATAGAAGATGAGAACTTACGCCAAAGAATTTACAATGAAGCATGCAACCAGGAACCAATAATTGAAAGTAGTAGAATTTTTGTTTTTGCGGCTAACAGAAAAATCACTTCTGAAATAGTAGAAAATTTTGTAAACCTGATTTCGGAAACAAGAAATATTCCATCAGCAAATTTTAATGACTTTATAGGATTACTTAACGATTGGATAGTAAATAACACCGAAGAACATAATTTTAATTGGGCTGCACGTCAGGCTTATCTTGTTTTGGGTATGGCGCTGGTTGCTGCTGCAGATGAAAAAGTTGATGCTGCACCAATAGAAGGTTTTAATCCTGAAGCACTCGATAAAATTCTGAGCTTGCGTGATCAAAATCTTGGATCAGTTGTGATTATGGCACTTGGCTACCGCGATGAAGAAAAAGATAAGTATGCAACTGCAAAAAAAGTACGTAAACCACTTGAAGAGCTATTTGTGAAAATCTGATTAGAAAATAATCCTTACTTTTAATTTTTAAAGAGATGAATCGGAATTCGTTCGGTTCATCTTTTTTTATGCAAAACTTTTTTTTATTGAATTAATCAGTATGAAATCTTACTTTGAATATTTCAATAAATATAAATATACAAACATATAAATTGATATATATATTAATTATATTAAATAATAAATTAATATTATTGATTTTTTGTTTGTATATTCAAAAAACACATATTATATTTGCAGTGAATTTGAAGAATTCAGATATATGAACAATTTATCTTAAATATAAGGTGAAAATACTTCAACTAAACAAAACTTTTTTACCAATAATTATCAAAATTGTAAATTTTTTGCCTATGTTACCAGTAATTTGTCCGGGTTGCCACGCACAACTCAAAGTAAAATGTTTGAAATGCGATAATTGTCAAACCGAAGTTTCAGGACATTACGAATTGCCCGCATTAGCGCTCTTGTCCGATGCCGACCAGCAATTTGTACTCCGCTTTGTTATCAACAGTGGAAGCCTCAAAGAAATGGCCACAGAGTTGAAATTAAGTTATCCTACCGTACGAAACATGTTAAACGAAATTATTGAAAAACTCAAATCCAATGAAAAATAACATTTCGGAATGGTTATTTAATCCGTTCAAACGTATAGCAGGTATCGAGGCATTTATAATTGGATTAATTATAGCATCAATTACTGCACTAATTGGTTCGTTTTCGGGTGTAGTGTTCGATGGCATTATTGATGTTCATTTCGATAAACAGTTAACTCTTGGTAATTCGTTCCTATGCACTTTTATCGACATTTTTACCTTGGTTTTATTTATGTATTTGGCTGGTTTAGTTGTAGCTAAGGGTTTCCGGTTTGTTGATATGCTTGGTACAATGACACTTTCTCGTGCACCATTTATTTTGCTAGCAATTTCAGGTTTCATTGCCTCACCACCCGATTTACAAAGCATTTACAATAATCCTTTTGTAATTTTTGAGTCAAAAGGTTTTATTGTAATGATGTTGCTTTCTATTCCGGTAACTTGTTGGGTAATAATACTTATGTATAGGGCATTTGTAATAATAACTGGAAAAAACAGTTCAAAATCGTTGATTTTATTTATAGCTGCTTTTTT
>CAYONE010000167.1:0-4323 GCA_964405245.1 uncultured Paludibacter sp. | reverse complement strand
TTAAGATTTATTTTACTGATAATCTTATGTTTATGGGCTTTTTAAGGATCGACTACTTAACATGCACATTTTTATGTTCATTTATATAGAGAATTATCTCCATTAAATCTTTTTTTGATAACATAATTCGTTTAATCTGCAAATCAAGAGTTATAAATCCAATTCAAAAAGCTTCAAACACTCGCTTTGCTTCTTCAACTGTTTTTATTGGAGAAAATACCACAGAGCGTTTGCCATTTGTTTCACGAATTTGGCAACGGTGGGGATTATTGGTAATATATCGGAGCATACGCCCAAAGTATTCTGACTGATAATAAACTGACTGCGGATTTGAAACCAAAAAAGCGGTCATTCTTTCGTTTTTCAGAACCAGTTTTTCAACTCCAAATCTTATTGCTAACCAACGCAAGCGCACAACATCAATTAAACTTAATGATTTTTCGGGGATTTCGCCAAAACGGTCGCGCAGGCGAATGACGAAAGCCGTGAATGCATCCTCGTTTTCTAAACCATCCAACTCGCGGTATAAACTTATTCTTTCCGATACATTTTCGATATAATCATCGGGAAAAAGCAGCTCAATATCAGTATCAATCTGACAATCGTTTACAAAACTCAATGAATCCTGATTTTTAACGCGCTCTTCATCAAATATTTCGGAAAATTCCTCATCTCTAAGTTCGTGCATTGCTTCATTGAGTATCCGCTGATAAGTCTCGTAACCCAAATCTGCGATAAAACCACTCTGTTCAGCGCCAAGCATATTTCCTGCACCGCGAATATCCAAATCCTGCATGGCAATATTGAAACCACTTCCCAATTCGGAAAAAGTTTCAATTGCCTGCAAACGTCGGCGTGCATCTGGTGTTAGCAAGGACAATTCAGGCGCCATTAGATAACAATACGCTTTGCGGTTGCTGCGACCAACTCTACCACGCAATTGATGCAAATCGCTCAATCCAAAACGATGCGCACTATTGATAATGATTGTATTTACATTCGGAATATCAATGCCTGACTCAATTATGGTAGTTGCAACCAATACATCGTACTCATAATTAATAAAATCGACAATAATTTCCTCAAGCGTATCGGGAGGCATTTGTCCGTGACCAACCGCCACTCTTGCTCCGTGCACAACTCTTTTTATCATCGAAGCCACCTGATAAATGCTTTGTATGCGGTTGTTTACCACGAAAACTTGTCCGTTACGGTTCATTTCCAGCTCAATAGCTTCACGAATTATTTCCTCATCGTAAGTATGCAATTCAGTTTGAACAGGAAAACGGTTGGGTGGTGGCGTATTTATAATGGACAAGTCACGAGCACCCATAAGCGAAAATTGCAAGGTTCGTGGAATTGGAGTAGCTGTAAGTGTCAATGTATCAACATTTACTTTGAGTTGTTTGAGCTTTTCTTTTATCGAAACTCCGAATTTCTGTTCTTCATCAATTATCAGCAATCCCAAATCTTTAAATTTAACCGATTTACCGACCAATTTATGCGTTCCGATAATAATGTCAACTTTTCCTTCGGCAAGTTTATCGAGAATTTCTTTTGTTATAACTGAACTCCTCGCACGACTCAGATATTCTACAGTACAAGGAAACTCTTTCAGGCGTTCGCGGAAAGTGTTGTAATGCTGAAGCGCTAAAACTGTGGTAGGCACAAGCACAGCAACCTGCTTTCCATCGGTAACTGCTTTAAAAGCGGCACGAACAGCCACTTCTGTTTTTCCGAATCCAACATCGCCACATACCAATCTGTCCATAGGCAAATCCGATTCCATATCTTTTTTCAAGTCGGCGGTGGCTTTTACCTGATCGGGCGTATCTTCATACAGAAACGATGCTTCAAGTTCCTGTTGCAAATAACTGTCGGGCGAATAACTGAAACCTTTTTCGGCTTTACGCATTGCATAAAGTTTTATCAACTCGCGTGCAATATCTTTAACTTTCGATTTTGTACGCTCTTTCAGTCGTTCCCAAGCGCCCGAACCAAGTTTATTAATGCGAGGTGGTTCACCATCTCTGCCTTTGTATTTTGAAATTCGATGCAGAGAATGAATGCTTACAAAAATGATGTCTTCATCTTTAAAAATCATCTTCACCATTTCCTGCATTTTTCCGTTCACATTGGTACGTACCAAACCTCCAAATTTTCCTATACCATGATCCACATGCACTAAATAATCGCCCAAACTAAACTGATTCAATTCTTTAAGCGTCATTACCACTTTTCCCTGTCGGGTTTTATCGGTACGTAGTGCGTAACGATGGAAGCGGTCGAAAATTTGATGGTCGGTAAAGCAGACAAAAGATAAATCGTTGTCTATAAAACCTTCGTGTAAGGTGTTTTTTATCGGTTGAAAGTGAATATTATCGCCTCTATCCTCAAAAATTGCCTTGATACGGTCGGTTTGTTTTATGCTATCGCTCAGTATATAAAGCTGATAACCATGGCTTTGATAAGTATTTAATGCATCAGCAATTAAATCGAAATTTTTATGAAAAACAGGCTGTGGCAAAGTATTGAATTGAACTTTAGCAGCCGTTTTTGATGAATGATTATCATTTAGTTCTATCTTTTTAAACCCTGAAATAGCTTTGGTAAAATCATCGCCATTAATATTTTGCGCTGATAGTGATTCAATAATTTTATCGCCCTGATTGGCACGCACCAATAAATCATCGTACAATAAATCAATTCTATCACGAACGAAAACTGAATTTTCGAAAGTTAAAAGCGTATTTTCATTTAAAAGTGAAAAGAAATTTTCTCTTTTGGCTTTTTGATCTTTTGTTAAATCGGGAATAATTTCTACTTCGCGCCTTTTTTCCTTCGAAAGTTGGGTTTCGATATCGAAAATGCGAATGGTGTCAACCTCATCGCCAAAAAAATCGCAACGGAAAGGCAACTCGTACGAAAATGAAAAAATATCTACAATACTTCCTCTCACTGAATATTGCCCCGGCTCATACACAAAATCGACACGTTCGAACCCAAATTCAGTTAAAACTTCGACAAGAAAATCAATTCCAAAGGTATCGCCTGTTTTTATTTTGAGTGTTTGATTTTTCAAACCGCTTGCCGAAACTACTTTCTCGAGCAACGATTCAGGATAACACACCACGATGGCAGGCGCGTTTACATTTATAAGATGATTTAAAACTTCGGTGCGAAGTATTTCATTGGCAGCATCGTAGCGCGAAAGTCGAATAGATTTTCGATACGACGATGGAAAAAGGAAAGTCTGTCCATCATCAACAATTTGTTTTAAATCGTTGTAAAGATAAGCAGCTTCGTCGGCATCGTTCATTACAACGATATTCGTTTTTAGTGCAGTTTTAAAAACAGAGGCTAAAAAAAGCGACAATGAAGAACCGTTCAAACCCGAAATTTTCAGGTTCGATAAATCGGTTTCGAGCAGGCGATTGCATTCTTTTACCTGCGGATGTTCTGCATAAAGCAGTTGAAGGTTGGAAAGGTTCAAAATAATTTAATTGGGAGCGCAAAGGTACAAAAAAAAGCGAATTGTTTCTCAGACAATTTCTTCAGAATTAAATATCATCCTGACTTTTAGCCAGCACTTTTAAACTGCGAATATCTTCTTCCTTACCGAAAACCAGTAATTTGTCGCCCAACCGAATTTTATTATCAGCTTTCGGATTTACCTGTAACTCATTGTTCAAAGAATAAAAACCTATAACAACCAAATGGGTTCGATTAGGAATATTAGCTTCGCGGTAGGTTTTATTAATTAACTCACTCTCCTCATTTATTTGTATCAGACTGAATTTATTATTGCCAAAATCTTCGGTAGTTCCTGCAAAACGCGCAAAATCGTAGAAATCGCTGCCTGTAGTAACAATTGAAACAATGCGTTCCGATGCAATTTCTATGGGCGAAATAATATGGTCGGCACCTGCTTTAATGAACTTGGCAGTTGAAGTTCCCTCATCAACACGTGTGATAACCTTTATTTGCTTATTAAAATCCTTTGCACTGAGCGTTACAAACAGGTTTTCGGCATCGGAAGTTAAAACAGAAATCAGGTATTTAGCCCGCTTCACTCCCGCATGTAGTAAAACATCATCATTGGTTGCATCACCGGCAATATGAACCAGATTTTCATTAAAATATTCCTTCAATTTTTCATTTCGTTCGGCATTTCCTTCTATCAGTACAACTTTTTGTTTCTTTTTCAAAAGATCTTCAACAACCTTTTTCCCTGTTTTACCGTAACCACAAACTATATAATGCTCACTCAGCGAATCTAATGTTTTATTCATTCTTTTATTTTTTAAAAGTTTTGATAATTCA
>CAYONE010000166.1:0-4369 GCA_964405245.1 uncultured Paludibacter sp. | reverse complement strand
TGACTTATATCTACGGAATAGGTCGTAGTAATGCAAGAAAAATTTTGGAAGAGGCTGGAGTTAGCTTTGATTTAAAAGTTAAAGACTGGACTGACGACCAAGCAGCTAAAATTCGTGAAATAATCGGAACAAGTTACAAAGTAGAAGGTGATCTTCGTTCAGAAGTTCAACTAAACATTAAGCGATTAATGGATATAGGTTGCTATCGTGGTGTACGCCATCGTGTAGGCTTGCCTGTAAGAGGACAGAGTACAAAGAACAATGCCCGTACACGCAAAGGAAAGAGAAAAACAGTTGCAAACAAAAAGAAAGCAACGAAATAAGAATTAACTTAATCGATTATTGAAATAGAAAATAATTTCATACGAATATGGCAAAAAAAACAGTTTCAGCCAAAAAAAGGGTAGTAAAAGTTGATGGAGTTGGACAATTACATGTGCATTCATCTTTCAATAATATTATTGTAACCCTTACAAATGGCGATGGTCAGGTTATTTCATGGTCATCGGCAGGTAAAATGGGCTTCCGTGGTTCAAAAAAGAACACACCTTACGCAGCACAAATGGCAGCTCAGGATTGTGCAAAAGTAGCATTTGATTTAGGTTTACGCAAAGCAAAAGCTTACGTTAAAGGTCCCGGAAATGGTCGCGAATCAGCAATACGTACTGTACATGGTGCAGGCATTGAAATAACTGAAATCGTTGATGTTACTCCTCTGCCTCACAATGGATGTCGTCCTCCTAAACGCAGAAGAGTATAATTTTTTATATTTAAACGTATATTCCCTTAGCGGGAATGTGATAAAATAAAAAAATAAAAATTGTTTGTTATCGAAAGATTGTTTAATAAATTAGGATTGCAGTATCTAACCTCTCAGCAATCGCGGCTGTTTTATTGAATAATTATTTCTGAACTACAAACTGCTGAATAAAAATAAATATTATAAAAATGGCAAGATATATAGGACCTAAAACAAAAATTGCCCGTAAGTTCGGAGAACCTATTTTCGGACCGGATAAAGTATTATCAAAAAAGAATTATCCTCCCGGACAACACGGAAATAATCGTCGCAAGAAAACTTCTGAATACGGAATTCAATTGCGTGAAAAGCAAAAAGCCAAATTCACATATGGTGTTTTGGAAAAACAATTCCGCAATCTTTACGAAAAAGCTCAGAGCAAACCGGGTGTTACAGGGGTATTATTACTTCAGATGCTTGAATCACGTCTCGATAATATGGTTTATCGTCTCGGATTTGCACCTACACGCGCCGGTGCTCGCCAGCTTGTAAGCCACCGTCATATTACTGTGAACGGTAAAGTAGTAAATATTCCTTCTTATCACGTTTTACCCGGACAAGTTATCGCTGTTCGTGAAAAAGATAAATCGATGGAAGTTATAGCTGCTTCACTCAATGGATTTAATCATACAAAATACCCATGGATTGAATTCAACGCACAGCAACTTTCAGGAAAGCTGCTACATATCCCTGAACGCGAAGATATCCCTGAAAACATTAAAGAACAATTAATTGTTGAGTTGTACTCAAAATAATAAGTGAGAATATGGCAATATTAGCATTTCAAAAGCCAGAAAAGGTAATTATGCTCGAATCGGACGCTTTTCACGGAAAGTTTGAGTTTAGACCCCTTGAGCCCGGTTATGGTATTACAATAGGTAATGCATTGCGCAGAATTCTATTATCATCGCTGGAAGGTTTTGCAATTACTTCAATTAAAATTGAAGGCGTCGATCATGAATTTTCGACTATACCCGGAGTTATTGATGACGTAACAAATATCATTCTTAATCTTAAACAAGTTCGTTTCAAGCAAATTGTTGAAGATATTGAAAGCGAAAAAGTTACAATCAACGTATCGGGAACTACAGCACTTAAAGCCGGAGATATTGGAAAATATTTCACAGGTTTCGAAGTACTTAACCCTAATCATGTTATTTGCGAACTCGACCCATCAGCAGGTTTCCAGATTGACATTGCTGTGAGCAAGGGCAGAGGTTATTTGCCAGCTGAAGAAAGTCGCGTAACTATGGGACATGAAATTGGAGTAATCCCGGTTGATGCAATTTTTACACCTATACGTAATGTAAAATATACAATAGATAATTATCGTGTTGAACAGGTTACCGATTACGAAAGATTGGTTATTGAAGTTGAAACTGATGGTTCAATTCACCCTAAAGATGCTTTAAAAGAAGCTGCACGTATTCTAATTCATCACTTTATGCTTTTCTCCGACGAAAAAATTACTATTGAAATTACCGAAGGCGAAGGTACAGATGAATTTGATGAAGAAATACTGCACATGCGTCAACTGCTTAAAACCAAACTTACTGATCTTGAATTATCAGTACGCGCGCTTAATTGTTTGAAAGCAGCCGATGTTGAAACTTTAGGCCAATTGGCAGGATATCATAAACATGACCTCCTCAAGTTCCGCAACTTTGGCAAGAAATCGCTTACCGAATTAGATGAAAAACTTGAAAGCCTCAATTTATCTTTCGGTATGGATGTTGCAAAATATAAATTAGATAAAGAGTAACACAAGATGAGACATAATAAGAAATTTAATCATTTAGGCCGCAAATCGGCACACAGAAAATCAATGTTGTCGAATATGGCAATTTCTCTTATCAAATATAAAAGAATTGCTACAACATTGGCCAAAGCTAAAGCACTGAGAGTGTATGTTGAACCGCTCATTACAAAAGCTAAGGACGATTCAACCAATTCACGTCGCGTGGTTTTCAGTTATTTGCAAAACAAAGAAGCTATTACTGAACTTTTTCAGAATATTTCCCAAAAAATTGCTAATCGTCCGGGTGGATATACGCGTATTCTTCGTACAGGTTTTCGTCAGGGTGATAATGCCGAAATGTGTATTATTGAACTCGTTGACTATAACGAAAACATGCTGAAAGAAAAAGTTGCCAAGAAAGCTACACGTACTCGTCGTTCTTCTAAAAAAGCTGAAGAAGTTGCGCCTGTAACTAAAACTGCACCAGCGCCCGTAGCTGAAGAAACTTCGGAAAAAGCTGAATAAGTTATACTATACTTTTATTTCAAAAAACGGAATCATTTTACAAACGATTCCGTTTTTTTGTTTTAAATTTGCCTGTACTTTATTACATCTTTTTTGTAAAGGCACAACGAATAAAAGTTATGAGAATTCAATTTAATTGATGAACAAGCTTATTACTGTATATTTGTATTAAAACAGAAGTATTTTTTAAAGAAGCTTTGCACGTTTTACATATACCTGTTTCAGATTGATACATTAAACTCCTTGGATTTTTTAATAACCGGAAAACGACAATAAGATTATGCGAAATTTTATATTTTCTTTTTCTCTGCTTAATATCCTAACCCTATTTGCCGCGAAAGCTCAAAATGCGATTGTAAAACAAGCTAATGATATGCTTGCAGGTATGACATTGGTTTGGAGCGATGAATTTAATCAATCGTCAAAACCCGATACTGCCAAGTGGAGTTATGAAACCGGCTTTGTTCGTAACGAGGAACACCAGTGGTACACTACCGATAATGCTTTTATTAGCAAAGGAAAACTTATTATCGAAGGTAGAAAAGAGAAAGTGTCAAATCCGAACTATCAGGCAGGTGCACGAAACTGGCGACAAAACCGTGAATTTGCCGAATTTACATCCGCCAGCATCAATACCCGCGATAAGTTTAGCTTCCAATATGGTGTTCTTGAGGTAAAAGCGCGTATCGATACTGCCATGGGTTTATGGCCTGCTATTTGGACTCTCGGAATTAGCAAGGAGTGGCCATCGTGTGGCGAAATAGATATTATGGAATCTTATCCCATCGACGGGGTTCATTATATTCTCGCCAATACCGCATGGGGAACAACCCGCCGTTACAACGCAAAATGGAACTCAAGCAAAATTCTCCTTAAATATTTTTTGGATAAAGATCCACGATGGCCACAAAAATATCATATCTGGCGCATGGTGTGGGACGAACAATTTATCCGCCTTTATCTCGATGATGAATTGCTGACCGAAACCAATCTTGAGGATACTTATAATGCCGATGGTTTTAATCCCTTCCATCAGCCACACTATATTCTGCTTAATCTTGCCATTGGCGGACAAAACGGGGGAGATCCTTCAAATACCAAATTCCCTACACGATACGAAGTGGATTATGTAAGAGTGTATCAAAGGAAGTATTAGATTTTTATAATAAAAATTATTTATTGTATCTATATTACTATAAAATATATCTGTTGTATTAATATCTTTATTTATTTATTTTTGTATCAGCAAAAAAATAATAGAGATTATTTGAATTAATTTATTATATGGTTGTTTATCAACAATATTC
>CAYONE010000165.1:0-4420 GCA_964405245.1 uncultured Paludibacter sp. | reverse complement strand
GTAAATTCTGAAATTCTGTAAATTCTGATTCAGACAATTTCTTTAACGCCAAAGAACGCGATGAAGAAACAGGGCTGTATTATTACCATGCACGGTATTATGATTCTAAAAGGAGTGTATGGCTAAGTGTGGACCCGCTGAAAGGTAAAAATTTAAATGTATCTGCTTATGTTTATTGCTATAACAATCCGGTAAAATATATTGATCCAGACGGAAAATTTTCATCAGAATTTAGGTCAAATCTTCACAGGTTCTTTCATGGTGGTAATAAGAATAGTAAATCTTATAAATTGGAAAATAGAGTTTGGGGTTATAATAAACCATATATTGGCAATTATTTAACTGAAGGTGGCGCAATTTTTATAGATGGGAAAAACCGAAATTATTCAAAAACTGGAAAAGCTCGAGAAAGTTTTCAAGAAGGGGGTTACGGAATGTTTGGCTCTTCAAGTACGCAAGAAAATAATTTGCCTAAAGCCAAACATTATTACGGAACTTTAGATATAAAGGGTCTTTTATTTCCTTTTGCTAATCCCTCTTTACCATCTTTTGAGTTATTTGATTTAGCTAAAATGGTTGCTTTTACAACTGACTATATCGACTCATCTAATAAAGGTGCTGGTGTTGAATTAAATAACGCTCCTGAAATAGAAGAACCTTATCCAATCGTTATTAGCTATAGTGATAAATGGCTAAAAAATATTAGTGGTTTCAAATCAAATACTGTTTACGATACTGTATATAACAAAGAACAGTACGATAGTGTAATAAATATAGCGAACAGTACAAAACTGCAGGATACAGGTATTTATGAAAAAAGATTAAGTGAAACCTATTTTGAACCAACAAAATAATTAATTATAGCAATGAAAAGTAAAACAAATATCTTGATAGTTGTAATTGTTTTGTATTTGATAAGTTGTAATGAAAAACAAGTTGTAAAAGAATATTATCCAAATGGAATGATAAAAAAGGAGTATTATGAAATACATGGGCTATTCGAAGACACATTTAAAACTTTTCATCCTACAGGGAATTTACACTCACTAGGAATTATGAAAAAAGGTAAAAGAAATGGGATTCAAAAAGTATTTTATGAAAATGGTAAACTTCGAATGAAGGGTGTTTATAGAGATGATAAACCAAATGGTTGGTTCTATTATTATGATGAAAGTCAAAAAATTGATTCAATTATTGAATTTATTCTTATTAAACCTGATTGTCCATTCACATCTTATTTAAATGACAGCATACCAGATTCTGATAAAAAATCTATAATTAATAGGTATCTCAAATACGATGAAAATGGGAAAATTGATAAAAGTAATTCATTGTATTTTGATGTAAAATTAAAAAAGGATACAATTTATTTGGGGGATACAATTTTTATGTCAGTTGTCTTTTTTATTTCAGAAAGATATAAAACGAAAGATTTTAAAATTGCTATTTTAGATCCTCTAATAGATAAGGTTGTTGTTGTAAGTTCAAACGATACAATATGTTCATATTTTTTTATTCCAAATAAAAAAGGTGATTTTATTTTAAAAGGAGATGTTATAGTAAAAGAATCTTGGGGAGACAACTATTTATCATTTGGTAAAAAGTATTTTGTTAAGAATTGAAGTAGTTGGAATGACTATTATTTTAATATGCAAAATTTACTGTCAAATAATTCGCAACAAATTGCTAATATTGCAGAAGAAAGTTACCGGGTTGACAGCAACTTTGCCATAGTACCTGAAAAGAAAGAAAGCCGGTACAGTTACGATGCCAATGGAAATATGCTTGTGGTGGCTACGGGCGCTATGCAACCGGATAGCACATTGGTAGCAACCAACACACGCCGCTATCTTTGGGATGAAGAAAACCGCTTGCTGGGCATAAACGACAACGGTTTTGTAAGCAACTACTGGTACGATGCCTCGGGAGAGCGCACCGTAAAACAAAGTTACGATAACGAAGGAGTACAGGTAAACGGCGCGCTGAGCGCAGCGCGTACCGGCACAAGTAAATTTACTGCTTACATAAGCCCGTACTTAGTGGTAAGCAACGGCGGCAACTACACCAAGCACATTTACATGGGCAGTCAGCGGATTACCAGCAAGGTTAGTAACTCGGGCATTTTCAGCAGCAGCCCTGTAAAAGACACTTTACAGGCTAAATACGCCACTTTAACCACCAAAATCAAAGAGCGCTTTGATACATTGGGAGTAACATATAAAGGAACGACACAAACCGGCGGGCTTGTTTCTGTGAGTCAAACTCCCCCTTTAGGGGGCTGGGGGGCATACTTCTATCATTCAGATCATCTCGGAAGCAGTAGTTTAATAACCGATGCCACAGGCGCATTAGTACAACACATTGAATACGTACCATTTGGCGAAACCTTTATAGACGAACGCAACGGCAGCTGGCATACCCCTTACCTCTTTAACGCCAAAGAGCGCGACGAAGAAACCGGGCTGTATTACTACCATGCACGGTATTACGATTCGAGGAGAAGCGTGTGGCTGAGTGTGGATCCGCTGGCGGAGAAAAAACTGTGGATGACATCGTACAATTATTGTAGTAATAATCCGATTGTACGTGTTGATCCTGATGGAAAAAAAGATGTTGTTTTTAATAATGATGGATCATATAAAACTATACAAAATGACAATTTTTGGCATAACTTATGGTTTGGTACACGGGGTGTAATAAATGACACTGAGGGAAAACCAAGAAACACCTTTAGATTTAATAACACAAATGATTCAAAAAGATTTGAATTAAAACCAGGTGAAAAGGGATATCTGAGAGGAGTTGATGAAAAGTATTTAATTAATAATTTAAATAAATTAGTTATTTCAGGGACAGAACCTACCAAAAAAATGAGTATTGTTGATAAATATAAGTATATTTATCAACAAAGTATGTCAGGTGGTTATTTGGATTTTGCTTATGCCGATGGATTTAATACTTATACATTATATATAGTTAATGGAACTGCTTATGATAATTATGATGCAGGGAATTTTATTTGGGGTAATGCAATGAAGAAACTTGGAATACCTTATGAATTAGTAAAATTTGGTTCTGAATATAATGGCTTTTGGAATGGTAAATTGCAAAATAATGAATGGAATAAATCTCAACATTGGATAAAACGTATTTCGTGGTTTGGTGATTCTAAAGAAGATCAACAGGCAATATTGCGTGGTTATGACTATCCCTATATTAAATATTGGTAAAATGAAGAAGAGTATATATTGTTTTATAATTTCTACATTTTTAATATCTTGTCAAAACTTCAAAACTTATGAGAGTTTGGCAGTCAAAGTAAGCAAACAATTAGATAGTTCTTACTGTAAGAATGATTTTTGGAATTTTGAAGTAGTTTCAAGAGGTGATAAAAGATTTATTTTTATTGATAATAGCAGACAAATTACTACTAGTTTTTCTGATTCAGTTTTATCGATTGATACAGTTATTTATGATAAAAAAGATTTTCTACCATTTACTGGATTACAAACAATAAAAATTGAACAAATGTTGAAAATCGCACATTGTTTTGAAAAGTTGGATATTCAAAAAATAAGAGGCTTTGATTCTGATACTTGTAAGTATTTAGAATGCATAGTGAATGACAATTTATCATTATATTATGTACCTGAGATTGATAAAAACAAATTGAAAATAAGAAATTTGATTGATACTAAACATTATTATATAAGTGAGAACTACTTTTTTATAATAAATAAGTAAGAAATATAAAAGTATTTGGGTAATGTATCAGATTTGGCGATGGGGTAATGCTACAGAAGTGTTGATTTAAGAATAAAATACTGAAAATCAACAATAAGAATTTAATAACTGATAATAAAAGCAGGTGAGTACATCTGCTTTTTAAAAATGTCTGAATCAGGATTTTAAGAATGTAAAAATAATCAGAATAAGAAATTAATTCTGAAAATTCACTAATTTTGTATATTCTGATTCAGACAGTTATTATTACGATGCTGCAGGAGAGCGCACCGTAAAACAAAGTTACGATAACGAAGGAGTACAGGTAAACGGCGCGCTGAGCGCAGCGCGTACCGGCACAAGTAAATTTACTGCTTACATAAGCCCGTACTTAGTGGTAAGCAACGGCGGCAACTACACCAAGCACATTTACATGGGCAGTCAGCGGATTACCAGCAAGGTTAGTAACTCGGGCATTTTCAGCAGCAGCCCTGTAAAAGACACTTTACAGGCTAAATACGCCACTTTAACCACCAAAATCAAAGAGCGCTTTGATACATTGGGTGTAACATATAAAGGAGTACAACAAACCGGAGGACTTCTCTCTACTCCCCCTTCAGGGGGTTGGGGGGCAAATCCTTCAGGGGGCTGGGGGGCATACTTCTATCATTCAGATCATCTCGGAAGCAGTAGTTTA
>CAYONE010000164.1:0-4439 GCA_964405245.1 uncultured Paludibacter sp. | reverse complement strand
AAAATATGAGATTCTCAGGCATTTTCAATTTTTAAAGTTTCGGATAGTTGTGTTACTATATATTATTTTTTTGTTTTTATCCCTTTTTTTTTACCTGTTTTCGATTACCTAAAAAGAGTAATCTATTTTAAGTAAAAAATATTTCTTTAATTAGCTTTTCAGGTTATTATATTTACCTATAAATGTACATCGATTTTGAAATAATCGATTCTCAAGGCTTTAAATTGCCTTTGAAATGCTCGTAAACTATTGAAGCTCTGTGTTTTCCGATTAATTTTTCAATATCTTCCAGATTTACTGATCTAAGTCGTTTTATGCTTTTAAAGTGAGAAATAAGCTCCTTTTTTGTTTTTTCACCAATTCCGCTAATTTTATCGAGTTCCGATGTTGTTTGATTTTTGCTACGTTTCTCACGGTGGAATTTTATGGCAAATCGATGCACCTCTTCCTGCATTCCGGCAAAAAATTTGAAAAGTTGATCGGTTGGTTTCAGTCCTACTGTTTTTGGAGGAAATCCAATTAAGATTTCATTGGTTTTATGTTTGCTGTTTTTAGCAAGTCCGGCTATCGGGATATTTAAGTTTAATTCATCAACTATTACTTTTCTTATAATTTCCATTTGCCCAATTCCGCCATCTGCAATAATTAAATCGGGTAGGGGAGTTTCTTCTTTTAGCATACGGGTATATCTACGAAACACTACTTCTTTCATCGAAGCGTAATCGTCCGGTCCTTCCACTGTTTTTATAATATATTTCCGATAATCCTGTTTCGAAGGTTTGCCCTTTTTATAAACTACGCAAGCTGCTACTGCATCGCTCCCCTGAATATTTGAATTATCGAAACATTCTATAGTTAATGGAATTTTTTCCAGCTGTAATTTTTCCTGAACAGCTTTCATCAACTGAATACCTCGTTGATCCGGATTCAGTTTCTCGTTTTGTTTTAATTTTTCAAGCTTGTATAATTTTACATTTTGCAGTGCCAAATCAAGCATTTTTTTTCTGTCGCCTCTTTGAGGAACTGTAAGAGTAATTCCCTTAAATTCAAAATCAATTTTAAAAGGTAAAACAATTTCTTTTGATGAACTTTTCAATCTTTCTCTTAATTCAACTATTGCCATCGATAGAATTTCTTTTTTATCTTCAGAACTTTCTTTAACATTTTCTGTAACGAAACGTTTTTTATACTCAATGGTTAACCCTTGAATTATAGCTCCCTTTGATACTCTGATAATGCTAATAAATGCATTTTTATCATCCTCTTCATATGCAAATACATCTGTATCTTCAAGAATTGAATTTGCTATAATAGATTTTGACTGGTAATTCTGAATTAATTCGTACTTCTCTTTAACTTTGTTCGCTTCTTCAAAACGCAATTGCGAAGATAATTCCATCATTTCATCATGAAGAATCTTACTTATTTTGTCTGCATTTCCTTTTATTATTTCCCTAATTTCATCAATGTGTTTTCTGTATTCAGCTGATGTTTCTCTACCCTCACAAGGTCCGTTACATTTTTTAATATGATATTGGAGACAAAGATTGAACTTTCCTTCATTAATTTTTTCTACTGTTAAAGGAAGTCGGCATGTTCTGATAGGATAGAGTTGGTGTATGGTTTCAAGTATTATGTTAATTGTATTGTTTGAGCTATACGGACCAAAGTATTGTGAGCCGTTTTTTATTATATTTCTTGTTTTAAATATTCGGGGAAATTCCTCTATTGTAATGCAAATACTCGGGTATGTTTTTCCATCTTTTAATAAAACATTGTAACGAGGTTGATGTTTTTTTATCAGATTGTTTTCAAGCAGTAGGGCATCTTCTTCAGTTTCTACTGTAATGTATTTAATACTTGCAATATTTTTTACAAGTACATTTGTTTTTCCGTATTCATGAATTTTGTTGAAATATGAGGAAACTCTTTTCTTTAAATTTTTTGCTTTACCTATATAAATAATTTCGTCAAGAGCATTATAATACTGGTACACTCCCGGACTTGTAGGCAAGGATTGTATTTGTTGTAATAATTCTTCTGACTTTTTATTTTTCATTTATATGTATAACGAAGAATTGTTTCACGTGAAACAAGGAAGAATGATTTAAAAATTTTCCTCTTTTGTCAATTTTTCTAAAATATTGAAATTCTGTACTTTACAAGCATATTGTTTCACGTGGAACATTTTATCTGCCTAAAAGCACTAATAATACATTTACATCGCTCGGTGAAATTCCGGGAATTCTGCTTGCTTGTCCGATGGTTTCAGGATTAATTTTTATAAGTTTCTGTCTGGCTTCAGTAGAAAGGGATAAAATGCTGCTATAGTCAACACGACCTAATAATGGAATGTGTTCGAGACGTTGAAGTTTACCTGCAATTTGTTTTTCCCGTTCAATGTAGCCTTCGTATTTTAAAAGTACTTCAGTGGCTTCGATTATTTCCTCCTTTCGTGAAGCAATTTTCTCAAGTTGTTTTTGTAAAGCGGGAACCGCTGTAGCAAGATCCGAAATGCCAAACTGGGGACGAAGAATTAAATCGTATAATTTGCATCCGTGTTTTAATTCTGAAGATTCCTTAGAGCGAAGAAACGAATTTATATTATTTGGTTTTGCCGAATAATTCTTCACAAAATCGATTAAACCGGATATTATATCTTTTTTCGTAAGAAATTGATTCCTTCTGTTCGCGTCAACCAAACCAATTTCATACCCTTTTTCGGTTAAACGCATATCTGCATCATCCTGACGAAGCAGAATTCTGTATTCGGCGCGAGATGTAAACATACGGTAAGGTTCATCAACTCCTTTTGTAACCAAGTCGTCGATTAAAACGCCTATATATGCTTCATCTCTACGAAGGATAAATTCATTTCCCCCATGGCAGTTTATGTGCGCATTAATTCCTGCCATTAATCCTTGACCGGCTGCTTCTTCATATCCTGTTGTTCCGTTTACCTGTCCGGCAAAGAAAAGATTTTTTATTTTCTTTGTTTCGAGCGTATGTTTAAGCTGTGTTGGATCGAAGAAATCGTACTCAATTGCATAACCGGGGCGATAAAGTTGCGCTTTTTCCAATCCGGGAATTGTATGCAAAGCTTTAATCTGAACCTCAACCGGAAGCGAGGATGAAAATCCATTAAGATAATATTCCTGCGAATCTACGCCTTCGGGTTCAAGAAATAGTTGGTGTGAAAGTTTATCGGCGAAAGTTACAATTTTTGTTTCAATACTCGGACAATATCTTGGACCGATACTTTTAATTTGTCCGTTGTAAAGGGGAGAATCTGCTAATCCTTTACGTAATTCTTCGTGCGTTTCTTCGCTTGTATAAGTAATCCAGCAGCTTCTCTGTTTAAGTTCGCGTTTTGCTTCTTCCAGAAATGAAAATTTATGGAAGTCATCTTCGCCGATTTGTTCGGTTGTTTTGCTAAAGTCTATGGTTTTGCCATCAATTCGGCATGGGGTTCCCGTTTTCATACGATCGGTAACAAAACCCAATTCAACTAATTGTTCGGTAATTCCGTATGATGAAGGTTCGGAAATTCTTCCGCCTGTAATCTGATTTTTGCCGATATGAAGTAAGCCGCTTAAAAAAGTTCCTGCAGTAAGCACTACGCTTTTCGCTTTCATTTCAATGCCCAATGCTGTAACAACTCCGGTAACCGAGCCATTTTCAAAAATAAGTTTGTTAACTGTATCCTGCCAAATATATAAATTTGGAATATTCGAAAGTGTTTTTATCCATTCCTGAATAAACTGATGACGGTCGCTTTGTGAGCGGGGACTCCACATAGCTGGACCTTTTGAACGATTCAGCATACGAAACTGAATAGCGGAACGGTCGGTAATTATTCCCATTTTTCCGCCAAGTGCATCAATTTCGCGCACTATTTGTCCTTTTGCAATTCCACCAACAGCAGGGTTGCAACTCATCTGTCCGATTTTATTCATGTCCATAGTAATCAGCAAGGTTTTGGAACCCATATTGGCAGCAGCAGCAGCAGCTTCATTTCCGGCATGTCCCGCACCGATTACTATAACGTCGTATTCAAAATCCATAAATTTATTTACTATTTAATCAGTTACCATTTACTATTTAATAATTGGAGTGCAAAGATAAAAAACAAAAAGCGTTTTTCATGTTAATTTCTATGAATCAATAGTTTAACAAGGTTGAGATTAATAATCTCTGCACATTAAACAATTAATTAACAGTGTTTTATGTTTAATTTATGCACATTTCATATTTCTGTGGAATGAATCTTTTCTTTGTGTTAGTATTTTTGAAACTCGTATAAATCATTTTGTTTAATCACAAGAAAATTGAATGAATTTCAAGAAAAAACCCGACAAAATTTTATGTCAGGTTTATTGAAAATTCACAACTATCCGAAACTTTAAAAATTGAAAATGCCTGAGAATCTCATATTTTTG
>CAYONE010000163.1:0-4508 GCA_964405245.1 uncultured Paludibacter sp. | reverse complement strand
TTTTTCGGCACTAAAGCCGCTTAATATTTATTTTTTTTCTAACGGACTATTGAATATTAAAAATTGATTTTAAAGGATACCTAAATTTCATATCAAGTTCACTTTTTAAAGATTATTACCCTGTCCTGTCGGAAATACTAATAAATGAGTAAAAAGGTGCGTACGTTGGGTGGGAGATTATCTGAATCAGAATTATAGAATTTTAGAATGGACAGAATGTTTACAACATTTATTAATTCTGTAAATTCTGATTCAGATAATAATAGTAACAATCCGATACAATTTACTAAATCTGCCTCTTGCTACCCTCTCCCTTGGGAGAGGGGATGGGGGTGAGGTAATACAATTTAAAAAAGCAACGTAATCATCAACCATTATTCTGCCGACAGGCAGAAGCATAACCCCAAAAGGGGAATTTCAGGAGCAGCTGTGGGTTTGCTCCCCTTTAGGGGTTGGGGGTTCTACTACCGTAAAGACCATTTGGGCAACATACGTGAAGTTTGGAATGGTGTACGTAAAAATTACAGCAATCAGGTAAAAGAACATGCCTCCACCCGCCAGCGCACACAGTACTACCCCAGCGGTTTACCCTGGGCAGAAAGCTTTGGCGCGGCGGTGCAAAAGCACAAGTACAACGATAAGGAGTTTATCGAAATGCACGGGCTAGATGAGTACGATAGTGAGGCAAGGTGGTACATTCCTTCATCTGTTCGAACACCAACAATTGATCCGCATTGTGAGAGTTATTATGATACATCCCCTTATGCATGGTGTGGAAATAACTTTGTGAATGCAATTGATCCGGATGGGAGGGATTGGTACTCGTATCAAGAAGAATACACTGATAATGAGGGAAAAAAACAAACACGTACAGCATACAAGTATGTTGAAGGACAAATGTCAAAAAAAGAAATGAAAGAAGGTGGATATACTCATTTGGGGTTAACTTACACAAAAGGTGACACATATTATAGTTTATTTGGTACGATAAAAGATATGAAAACTGTTGAGGGCAAATTATATCAGAAAGTAGATGAGGCGATTATTAGTTATTATAAAGGAATTGAAGACGAAAAAAATGCAAAATCTGATATTTTTAATTCTGAATTAATTAATTATAATTATCAAATAGATTTTACTATAGAAGGTTATGAAGGAAAAGCAGTAGAATTTAGATTTACTTATGAGAATAGTTCATACGGAAAAATACAAAATTTTTTAAGCAGAAATAACAATAAAGCAAAAAATTCACGGTGGCTTACAAATCCAGAAACTAGTTTAGGAGGTGGTGGAACAGCTTTACCAAAAGGTTATTATATCCATTTTGAAAATGGAAAAAACGCTCATCCTTTAATATTGATTTATAATTTAAATCATAAAAATGCTTTATTGAAAAAACTAAATAATTTATTTCCTAACAAATAAAATGCTTTATGAAAAAAATTATATTTTTTTGCGTGTTTTGTTTTTTTGTACAGGGATTACTTTCACAAGACAACATTGATATTAATGTTTTTAATAATTTTAGTAATAAGACAAATAAAGACAAAATTTTCATGGATATGCAAAGTATTTCAGAATTTTTCTTTAAGCATTACTATAGGTATCCAAATGATTTAGATGAACTATTATATTTTTCTGACAATCATTATGACATTAAAAATGATTCTGATAAATACTTTGATAATACGATTAAATTTCTAAAAAAGAATAAACATAAATTGCATATTTATCAATCAGATGGATTATTTATGATGTTTAAAGCTAAAAGTTTCATAATTAACACTAATGATGTTTGCGAAATTATTTCATTACGTAGGAATTTTGGGTTGTTTAATAGCTTTAAATTTCGCATAAATATTTTTAATAAAAATGGGCGAAATATTGAGGAAATCATTGGTGTTGAAAAATGTGATTCAATTACTAATATTTTCAGACATTTGCTAAAAGCATTTAACTCAACTTATAATTTCACAGGATATAATTTAGAACAAACGTCATATGGTATTGATAGTAATGACAAAAATAAAATAGTAATCTTAGATTATTCAATGTCAAAAGGATTGAAATCTTTTTGTTTAGAAGACAATTTAAACTTAGAAAATGATTATTTTTTAAATTTAGCAAAGTTTTGCAAGAAATTTTGTGAAGAACAAGATATATATAGAATGTTATTTTGCAGTTTTGTAATTAAAAAGAAAGATTGTGATTTGTAATCGATATAATCTTGCTCCCCTGCTCCCGCGCGATTTTCATCGCGTGGGAGAATTAAAGGTTAAACAATTTAAAAACGGCAACGTAATTATTAACCAGTATTCTGCCGACGGGCAGAAGCATAACCCCTGCTCCCGCGCGATTTTCATCGCGTGGGAAGTGGAAAAAAGGAAAAGATTTCAGATTGAAATTATTGGTTTGTCACACGATGCATTCGAGCGGCTGCGGGGCAATATATTAAGCATTAAACGCAAAGGATATGTGTACGATGATTATCATAATATTAATCACGGTTTTATTGATGATTTATCTCTCACATACAATGGAAATCAACTTAAAAGCATAAACGATGATGCTATTCAGTCAAATGTAATAACTACAAACGATTTTCTCGACAAAAGGGACAATAACTATCTAACCGAGTATTTGTACGATAAAAACGGAAACCAATACGCAGATTTAAACAAAGGTATTGCATGGATAAAATATAATTTATTAAATTTACCTGAAAAAATTCAGTTTCGGAACGGAACAAAAAACGAATATATTTATGATGCTTCAGGCATTAAGCGAAGAGCAAATTATAATTACTCAACCAATACTACCCTTATTCCTTTAGGTCAAACAAGTTCAGGCAATAATGCAGCTTCAACTTACAGATTAGATTATTGCGACAATTATGTTTATGAAAAATCGGGTGGTTTAAATCCAAAACTAAAACGAATAATTACACCCGAAGGTTTTATTCAAACCTATCAGGGCTTGTTAACTTATTTAGGTTATTGGAAATATTTGTACAATTTGAAGGATCATCAGGGTAATACACGTTTTGTACTTTCAAGCGATTATATTTCAAACAGTAATTCTACAAATTATACATCAACAGAGCAAATTGATTATTACCCATTTGGGCTTGAGCGTAGCAATACAGGGCAAACCAGTGGAGGCCCTTTAAATTCCGGAACAAATCCCTATCTTTACAACGGTAAAGAAATTGACCGCATGCACGGGCTGTACAGTTACGATTACGGTGCAAGATGGAGAGATGGAGCTATTCCGGGATGGAGAACGCCGGATCCGTTGGCAGAGAAGTATTATTCTATTAGTCCGTATGTGTATTGTGCAAATAATCCGGTAAATATGGTTGATCCTGACGGAAAAGAGGTAATTCTTGTAATATGGACAACAGGCACAGAAGGTAATGGTGTTGGACACGCAGGCATTGCGGTTTCAAATTACAAGAAAGAAAAATATACAGAGTATGATGCTTATGGAGTTGCAAGGGAAAATTCCAGATTGGTTGCAGACGGAACATATACTTTTTACGATAATTGGCCTGTGGGTGATGGTGTTAATTTTAATTTGAAGGGCGCATTGACAAGTGTTGATGCATACAGAAACGTATCGAAAATAAGTTCGTTTGACGAATTTACAAATGGCTCTACTGTTAGCCCTTCTGAAACAAATGCCCCTAATGCTGTATTAAAATTATCTACCTCTTATGAGCAAGATATGGCAATATCAGGTAGACTATTATATGCCAATCAAGAGAAAAAGGAATATAATGGTGCGTGGTATAATTGTTCTTCGTATGTAAGTGATGGGCTAAAAGCAATTTTTGGCAAAACGGTTGGTGAAGAAAGTATGTTGGGACCAATTAAGTCAGTTACACCAAATCAATTATGGAAAGACACTCAAACAAATGCAGAAATGAACAATATTCCTTGTTTGATTTTGAAAGACCCAGGTTCCGAAGCAGATAATAAGTTTAGAGCCACAATAAAAGGAGGAAATTAGTATGAAAGCAATCACGCATACTTTGCTATTTTTAATCTTTTCAGGAGTTTTATTTGGGCAATTGGCTTGTAATTCAAAACTGTTTATGAAAATATATAACTTTTCAAATATTTACAAAGCGGAAGTATCTGATTTTAAAGTAAATAATTACAAACAAATCAGTTACGATTTTTTCTTGGAAATAGTTAATCATTCCGAAAAGGTAGTTGCTAAATTTATACCGCATAAAGAAGTTATATTATACGATAGTGAAGGCAAATTGTATAAATTGTATTTCTCAAAAACAAATCAATATTTTCAAATAGACGGCAATTGTTTTCAATTATCAAAAAGCCAATCGCTAAAATTATCAAAATTATTTGATTGATAATTTTTTTAAACCAGTCCTGTCGGATTTGTTTTAAATAAATGCGCAAAAAGTCGCGCTTGTTGGGTGGGATTTTCTCTGTCCTGTCGGATATGTTAATTTAAATGAGCAAATAGTCGCGCTTGTCAAG
>CAYONE010000162.1:0-4629 GCA_964405245.1 uncultured Paludibacter sp. | reverse complement strand
ATACATTGTTTATTAACTACTCGCATTATGTCACTTAATTTTGATTACTTACTTACAAATTAAGTTTTATATATTTGTGGGGTGAAAAATTTTGGTTCAAAAAATTATTAATTGAGTATACCGAAATAAGTTTTACTTCGTTACACATACACTGATTTTAGCGGTAAGCGTAAAAAAAAAGTAAAAAGACAGTATAATTTTATAATAAAATAGTATGAAGGAAGACGACAACAACCAAAATCAACGGCAAGACAGAGATAGAGCCTCTGTTGACACAAATCAAATTCAGAGAAAAAGCGGACATTAGCCTACAACAGATAAGTAGAAACAGCAAAAACAATTACAGAAAATACTGGCATAAAAATCAATAACCAAATCGCTAAATCTAATCGACTAACTCGTTTTTTGTTGAAATCGTAGTTTTCGGTGATTCGCTTATTGTAATTCTTAATTTCCGAATACATTATATCTGAAAAAAATTGTTCTTTAGTCGCTCCGTTAGGTATTTCGACATATAGTTTATCTGGAGAGCTACCTAACGGGTGATATTCAAACGACCTTACATTTCTTAATAGTAAGTGCAGAATTGCAAACATATAAATTGAAGCAAATATTACTGTAGCTAATTTTGGACTAAACACTCCATTAATATCAATGTTTAGAAACGAATATGACAACAAAGCTGTAAGGATTGCAAATGCTACAGACAGTAATGTTACAGTTTTAGATGTGGTATATTCAAACGACTTATTACTATCTTCGAGTCTTTTTTCGGCTTGAGAAAAAACGAATTTTAGATGTTCTATAGTATGATTATCAGGGAGAATCATAGAAATATCTTTTTGTTCCATGGTGATTTTATTTTTGACAAAATTATACATTATTTTTTGAAAGACAATAACACGAAAAATAGAAACTCCTAACCGCTAATATATGCCTAAGCAAATCAGCCCACAGACGAGTATTTTGGTGTTTTTTGTAGTCCGCATAAGCGAAAGATCAGTTTGACAATGAAACGCCCGCAAGTGGGCTTTTCGCTTAGCCTAAGTCGTTAAAAGCTAGCCGAAAAAAAAGTGACAGTGCAAAAAATGATGAAACAACAATAAAATAATTATCTACATATAAATTAATATGTTATGAAAAATTTAATTCCATCTCGTTTGATTATTTCAACTATCTTTTTTCTGTTTTATTTTGCATTTAAATCATTTGCATTTGACTACAAAATTTCTTTCACGGCCAGCGGAGTGAAAACTTCGATTGACTATGTAGTAGTTCAAAACTTAACAAGGGGAACAACTATTACCGTTACAGGAGGAAATTTATTGGAATTAACCGCTGTGCAACAAGTCTTAGGATACTATGAAACCCTGAAAATTTATCCTAACCCGATACAAAATAAAGCTACTGTTAGTTATTTTTCCTATTCAAGTGACAATACCCAGCTAAGTATAATTGGCATTGATGGTCGTACATTAACTAGAATAAGCAAGAAACTTGAAATGGGCGAAAATCATTTTGAACTGACCTTACCAAAAGGTGCTTATACCTTACAAATCAATGATAATGGACGAATCCACTCGGCAAAGATTTTAAGCCAATCGACAAATGCAGTAGGCGTAGTGTTTGTAGGTTCTGATAAAGCAAATCCTCAAAAGATTCGTGAAATACAATCAACATCAGTTCCCATGCAATACAATATAGGTGATATTATTCTCTTTAAGGCTTATTCGGGAAATTACATAAGCTTGTTAACAGATATTATATCTGGTGATAAAACGATAAATTTTAATTTCGTTGAATGTAAAGATGTGGACGGTAATTACTATCCTACAGTAACAATCGGCACACAGATTTGGATGGCTGAAAACCTGAAAACCAGTAAATACAGAAATAATGTAACTGTAACCGACAAAACAAACTCAACTTCTTGGGGTACTTCAACAACCGGTGCATTAAGCGATTACGCAACACCAAATTACAGCACAACGTACGGTAAACTATACAACTGGTATGCAGTTGCAAACCCTAATAACTTAGCTCCAGATGGTTGGCATATACCGACTGATTCTGACTGGACTGAATTATCTGATTTTTTAGGAGATTTGTATATAGTAGGCGACAAACTAAAAGAAAATGGCAACTCACATTGGGTAACTGCAAATTCAACTGCAACAAACGAAACAGGATTCACTGCCTTGCCCGGAGGTTCTCGAAGCACTGATAATACAATTTATGATATTGGAAATATTGGCTATTGGTGGAGCATTACTGAAGGAGCTGCAACAAACAATGCATGGTATCGCTCATTATCTAATCAAAATGGAACTTTGACACGAGGTTATTTCTCTAAAAGTGGTGGTATGTCAGTTCGTTGTTTAATGGGCGATTTTCCAATTCTTACAACAATAAATTCTTCGTCTATTACATCAACAGGATTTTTATGCAGTGCTGGTATTTCATTTGATGGTAATTATCCGGTTACATCCTGTGGCATTTGCTGGAGTACTAATCAAAATCCTACTATTAAAGATTTTAAGACATCCGATTGGAATGGAACAGGGTCATTTACTAGCACTGTGACAGGATTATCTCCACAAACAACTTATTATGTTAGAGCGTATGCTACCAATAGTTATGGTACTGGTTATAGCTCACAAATTACAGTTTCCACATCAACTCCAACTGTAACAACCACATCAATTTCTTCAATTACTTCAAATGCAGCAATAGGAGGTGGAACTATAAGTCTAAATCAAGGTGCTTCACCAGTCTCAGAACGCGGTATTTGTTGGAGTACGAATCAGAATCCGACAATTACAGACAGTAAAACATTAAATGGGGCTGGTGTTGGCTCATTTTCAAGTTCATTAACTGGTTTGACGCCTGAAACTGTTTATTATGTTCGAGCCTATGCAACCAATGGAGCAGGTACAGCTTATGGATCTCAGGTGAGTTTCTCAACGAAATTACCTGTATTAACAACAACAGCAGTTTCGGCTATTACAGTTACCTCAGCAATTTGTGGCGGAAATGTAACAGATATAGGCGGTTCAGCTGTTACAGCAAGGGGCGTTTGCTGGGGTACTAATTCAAGTCCAACAATCAGTAATAGTAAAACAACAGACTCTAAAGGATTAGGTGTATATACAAGTTCAATCACTGGTTTGACTATAGGAACTACATACTATGTTCGGGCTTATGCGACAAATAGTATTGGTACAGCCTATGGTAATGAAATAAGTTTTACAACTTTAGATGGAAAAATTATCCTACTCACAACAGCTGTAACAAATATTAGTGTTTATTCAGCCAAAAGTGGTGGTTTTATACTTTCAGACGGAGGTTTTCCTGTTACTGCTCGCGGTCTTTGCTGGAGTATATATCCTAATCCAACAACTAATGATATTAAATCGGAAAATGGCTCAGGAGTTGGTACTTTTTATCAAATACTTAATAACCTACTTCCGGACAAACAATATTATATCCGAGCTTATGCAAAAAATTCAAATGGGACTTTTTATGGCAATGAATTTAAGTTTTCTACATTACCAGCAACCGGATCTGTTCAAGATGTTGATGGTAATACATATTTTTACATCACAATTGGTAGCCAAACTTGGATGGTTGAGAACCTCAAAACTACTAAGTATAAAGATGGTACATCTATACCTAATGTTACCAGTGATACTACATGGTCAGTGTTAACAACTCCAGCTTATTGTTGGTACGACAATAATTCAATGTATAAAAACACGTATGGCCCTTTGTACAACTGGTATGCTGTGAATACCAAAAAGTTAGCTCCTGAAGGCTGGCATGTTCCTACTAATGAGGAGTGGACTATCCTCGAAAACTATGTGTCAGCAAACCTTGGCTCTACATGGTCTCTTGCTAAAGCATTGGCTGCCAATACCAATTGGGTATCTTATACTGCTCCAGGTTCTATAGGTAATAATTTAGCTGAGAATAACACAAGTGGTTTTTCAGCGCTTCCAGGCGGCAGTTGTTCCAGCTATGGTACATTCAATGACATTGGCAAAAAAGGTTGCTGGTGGTCTGCTGATGCCTACAATAACACTAACAATGCTTATTATTGCTACTTGGTCTACTATGACTCCAATTTTTATCGAAGCAATTACTCTAAAAATTTTGGATTTTCTGTGCGCTGTGTGAGGGATTAAAAATATAAAGTTACCCCCTTATTCCCGCACGATTTCATCACGTGGGTAACAAATAAACAATAAACAATAAACTAATTTTTCATCTTGCAAAACCCATTAAAAACCATATTCACAGCCCTCTTCAATCTTTTTTCCCCTCCGGAGAACGAAGATGATAAACCGACAAAATCAGATCTTTTTTTCTTGTCCTTTCGAATATATTCTTTAATCAGGTAAAGTTCCGCATACGTCTGACGGAATGGAACACAACCGACGAGAGCGGCTTTTTGCTTATTTTAATAGTATATCCGACTGTAGGAGATTTTTCACTTTTATTTGATTAAAAAATCTATTTATTAAATATTAATATTATTTGTGATTTATTATTCCTATTATTATTATTATTATTATTAAGTAAGTGTTCATAATTAGTTTGCATAATATTCAATCATATTTTTCGTTCTAT
>CAYONE010000161.1:0-4650 GCA_964405245.1 uncultured Paludibacter sp. | reverse complement strand
AGGTTTTATAAAATATATTAGCTTAAACATCTTTTGTGTATAAATATCAATTTTATATTAATTAGTCATCAATTTTACTTCTTCTTTTTTCAGGTAATAAAATTAAAATACACTTTTAAGAAAATAAATTAACTTTGCAAAAAAATATCAACTAAAATGATTTCTATTGTAATTTGCTCACGATATAATATACTTCCTGATTGGTTTACTAAAAACATACAGGATACAATTGGCATTGAATTCGAACTTATTCATGTAGATAATTCCAAAAATAAATATACCATTTTCGAAGCATACGAAGTGGGATTATCTCGTTCGAAATATCCATATCTTTGTTTTATGCACGACGATTTACTTTTCCATACACAAAATTGGGGGCAAATAGTTTCTGAATATTTCATTCAAAATAAAAACTGGGGAATTATTGCCTGCGCAGGCTGTAAAATTTTGCGAAAAACACACTCTATGTGGTCGATACCTGAATATAACGCATTCAATATAATTCAAACAGATAATAAACACGGAAAAGAACAAAAAGTTTGGCAAACCACTACACAACCTGAAAGGGTAATTGCAGTAGATGGAATGTGGATTTGCGCACGCCGTGAGGTTTTTAACAAAGTAAAGTTCGATACTTTAAATTACACAAGTGCATTTCATTTTTACGATTTAGATTTCTCGATGCAGGTATTTCAAGCTGGCTTCGATGTAATTGTTGTACCTGATATTTTAATTGAACATTTATCGTTAGGCGCTTTTGAAGCTGAATGGCTTACAAATAATAAAGTGTTTTTCAGGAAATGGAAAAAAGTTTTGCCAATTAAGCTTACTGAAGTTGATAACAAAACTATGCAAAAACTTGAATGGAAAGCATTTATCAGCATTATCAGATATATAAAAGAGTATAAAGCATATTACCTTATAGTCGATGTAATAAAAACAATGATTGGCGTACAGTTGGGTTACCTATTTAAAAAATAAAACTGATACAGAACAAATTATATTTTTATTTGATTAAGGTACATATCCAAAAATTTTGTGTGATGTTCGTTCAATTCTATAAGCCGGATTAGCATTTTTAATTATTGATGTTATAACCTCATAATCATCCGGGAGGTGATAAATACAGATTGCAAGTCGGGGTTGATACTTTTGCAGTGTTTCGGTTGCACCTAATAACATATTTCGCTCAGCGCCTTCGATATCTGCTTTTATAAAATCGATTCTATCAATTTTGTTTTTTTTCACCCAGGAATCAATAGTTAAACACTCTATTTGCTCTGAACCATAATTATTATTGTGCATTATAATGCTACCAGAAGAATGACCATCACCTGAATAATTTAAACTAATAACAGCATTGGCATCACTTAGTCCATATGGCTCAATTTTTATTACTTTTTCAAGTTTGTTTTTGCTTATATTTTCTTCAAGAATTCTTATTGCTTCTTTTTGAGGTTCGAATGCATAAACTTTAGAAACTTTTTTCAGTGTAGCGAAAACAGAAAACATTCCCATATTTGCTCCGGCATCAATAACTATATCGTTAGTTTTTAGTCTCACCTTTTCCGATTCATACGCACCTTCAACGCTAAGCGTTTTTAAAATTTTCCGTGCAACATTCTGATTTTCGGTTATAAAATCACTTATTTTCATGTCAGATGAAAGATAAATATCGGCAAACTCACTTTTAAATGCCAAATCATTTTTAAAACAAATGTTATCTATTACTATATACTCACTGTTAAAATCAATTTCTGTTTTTTCCCAGGCATGTTGAATTAACGATTCGTATCTTACTGATTTAGAACCAAACAAATACTTTTTAAGTATTAATTGAAAAAAGGATTTTGCATAACTTGAATGAGGAAATTCCTTAGCTATTCTATTAGCTTCAGTTAGCTGGATTCTCATTCTGCCATTAGCTGAAAATCTTGAAAATATAAATTCTTTAATTCTATTCATACATTTTTTCTTATTTTTTGGAATTCTTTTGAGTCAAATCATTTAGAGTAAGAATACTCTTAATTTCAGCCGATAATTTCTCTGAAAATTTTCTTGCTCCCCTCTCGTTCATATGAAGTGCATTTACAAACATTGTAGAATCCATACAAATACTATCAGAAGAATAATCAAGATATGAATAACCATACTTTTTTGCTATTCCTAAGAAGTAACAATCCATTTTAGTTTTATCCGTAAATTTTTTGGTTGCTCTATGATAAACCGGTGAATAAACCAGAAATACTCTAACATTATTTTCTTTTAGTTTAATTAAAAACTTCTCGAATAAATGAACACTAAATGTATCCCTGAGAAAATTAATTTTTTCGATTTTATTAAGCTCTGTTGGATTCCAATTCCCGATTTCGGATAGAAATCCCTGTTCTGACACTCTATTATTGAAGTTTCTTATCTTCAAGAATTGAAAAACACCGTTTTTAATTTCCTGCTGATAACCAAAATATCTGATAAATGGAAGTTTTAAATCAAAAAAATTAAACCCGTAATTCTGAAGTTGCTTATTTAAATATAAATCAAAAACATAGGGCAAAATTTGTTCGCGTTCATGTCCGATAACAAACATATCTGATAATGTTAAAAAATCAACATTCTGTATTAGTATTTTTGGAGTTGAATTGTGATGAGTGTAATAATTGTATTTTAAAAATTGAGGATTAAATGTATGTCCTCCAAAGCCCAAATTATATGATTTCAAGTGCAATATTGAATCAAAAACAACCGGAACAAAATTGCATAACGCTCTTGAATTTCCATTTACTATTATATCGGCGTTAATTCCATTTTGAATTTCGTTCCACGATTGAAATCTATAATCTTTCATCGATTTTAAACCCTTACTAATTGCATAATCGAGCAGAACAGCAAAAATGGTTATTAAGACGAAGAAAACTATAGTTTTTAAAATAAAATTTTTCATTAAAATTGGAAATAAATAAATGTTTCTGATTTGCCACCAAAAAATAATATGAGTAAAATGACACCAAAATAAGCCGCCCATCTGATAGGTTGGAACTTCAAATTATTGATTTCCAAACCATGTTGTTTATTTCTTTGCATCCACTCAACAATAATTAGAATTGCTATACTAAAAAATAATCCGGTATAACCTGATACTTCAGGTGCTTGAAACAAACTCGAACTAAATATCTCCTTAAAATATAGCAAAGAATCAGTAATACTTTGAGAGCGAAAAAAAACCCATCCAAAAACTACCATTATGAAGGTTCCAAAAAGCTGAAAAAATTCCTTTATAGATGGAAATAAATTACCTGCTGCAACTGTATCAGTATTTTGACGATTCTTTTTAGCTAATAATAATGGCATAAACAATAAAGCATTGTATGCTCCCCAAACAATGAAAGTCCAGTTTGCACCATGCCAAAAACCGCTTACAAGAAAAATTATAAAAGTATTTCTGACTTTTATGGCATTTCCGCCCTTACTTCCTCCCAGTGGAATATATAGGTAATCGCGAAACCAGGTAGAAAGCGAAATATGCCAGCGCCTCCAAAATTCTGCAATATCTCGCGAAAAATAGGGGAAGTTAAAATTTCGCATTAAATCGAACCCAAATAAACGCGAAGTACCTATTGCAATATCAGAATAACCTGAAAAATCGCCATAAATCTGAAAGGCAAACAATATAGCACCAAGTAACAAAGTGCTACCATTGAAGTTTTGATAATCAGAAAAAATTTGATTTACAAAATATGCACTGTTATCAGCAATTACAATCTTCTTAAATAAGCCCCACAAAATCTGTCGCATACCATCAGATGCAACTTCTAAATCGAAAAATCTACGTTTATAGAACTGCGGTAACAAGTGTGTAGCTCTTTCAATTGGACCGGCTACTAACTGAGGAAAAAAACTTACAAATGCCACAAATGCAAAGAAATCTTTAGTTGGAACTAACTTTCGCTTATAAACATCGATAGTATAACTTAGTGTTTGAAATGTATAAAAACTAATACCGACAGGTAAAATTATATTCAAACCTCTCGCATTAATATTTGTTCCAAAAAAAGAAAATGCAGTTACAAAGTTATCAAGAAAAAAATTGTAATACTTAAAGAAACCTAGAAAACCAAGATTAATGACTATACTTATAATCAGGAGTAACTTCCTAATTAAAGGTTTATTATATTTAGCCAATAAATTTCCTGTAGTAAAATCAACAAGTGTACTGAATAGAATTAGAGAAAGAAAACGCCAATCCCACCAACCATAAAAAACATAACTTGCTACTACAATAAGAATATTTTGTAGTTTAAGGTTTTTATTTGTTACAAACCAATATAAAATAAAAATTACAGGTAGAAAAATTGCAAATTCTAAAGAATTAAAAAGCATATTTTTGATAGTATAATATAAATATCCTGTTTCAACAAATTATTGGATTTAATCATTTAACAGGTTATTAATTGTCAATAAAATTAACTAATAACTATAGCTTTCTATCACCTCTTAAATAATTTTGAAAACCTACGAAAAACTATATCAAGCACTCTAAGTAACATGTATAGTGATTTATAATAATATCCCTCAATTTTTTTTTGTTTTTTTAAAGAAATTAGACTTTATTTCGATTAATATTATATATCGCTGTTATTCAGCGTTATTCTT
>CAYONE010000160.1:0-4686 GCA_964405245.1 uncultured Paludibacter sp. | reverse complement strand
TTAATCCTTTGGTAATCAATAATTATTTTTGTATCTTTAATGCCAGTTTTAAGCTTTTAAAAACTACTCATTATTAAATATAAATCACTATGGAAACCAAAATTATGACATTATCAGGAGTAAAAAAAGACACAGAAGTGTTTTGTGTATCAGATATCAATATTTCAGAAAGTTACATAAATAGCGTAATTGAAAGCAATAAGGATTATTTTGATTTGATTAGAAGCAGAAAAATTGGTGTAAAAGTTTTGAAATTTGAGAATTCGGATAGCCTTATTGTTATGCGTACTTTTAGTGAAAAAGGTTTTGAGGCAGCCACTTACAAAGTATTAAATGACCACAAATTATTTTTAGACAAAGAAACTCTAACCAGTTCCGAATTATATCGAAAAAACGGTTTACATGTTGTTGAATATGATTATATGGCTGGGGATGAAGATGAGATGATTTATCGTATGTTGGATGATGATGAATTAGACCCTGTTGGAGATGGTTTTACGCTGGAAGAAGCAATATTGTTTGCAGAAAACTATCATCTTGCTCATGACCTTGAGTATAATTAATGCACCATGAAACCCGGTCAATCCCTTTGGTCACGCGAAGAATTGATACTTGCCATTAACCTGTATTGCAAGTTGCCTTTTGGTAAGATGCATAAAACAAATGCAGCTATAGTAGCTTTGGCGGAGTTGATAGGTCGTACGCCTTCGTCGGTAGCTTTGAAGTTGGGTAACTTTGCCAGTTTCGATCCTACGCTAAAGGCGCGAGGCATTAAGGGTGCAGCCAATGCCAGTAAGTTAGACAAAGCCATTTGGGATGAGTTTTACAATAATTGGGATAATGCCTTGTTGCAAAGTGAAGCGCTGTTGGCACAAAAGCAACATTCTACAATAGAGGAAATAAACGGATTAGCATTAGAGCATCTCCCAAAAGATGGTAAAGAGAAAGAGCGATTTGTCAAAACCCGTGTTAATCAATCACTCTTTAGAAATATTGTTTTAGCTACTTATAATCACGAATGTTGCATAACAGGTTTAAAGAAAGATGAATTCTTAATCGCAAGTCATATTATACCATGGAGCAAAGATGATAAAAACAGATTAAATCCCATGAATGGCCTTTGCCTGAATGCACTTCACGACAAGGCTTTTGATTCGGGTTTAATTACTATTCGCCCCGACGATTATACCATCCTATTATCATCTGAACTCAAGCAGAAGAAAAATATAAACCAGGCTTTTGAGACTAACTTTTTAGCCTACGAGCACAAGCAAATTCATTTACCCGATAAATTTTTACCACAGCCGGAATTTTTGGATTATCATTTTCGGTATATTTTCAGGAAATAGGAAATTAGACCTAACAGGTTTCTAAAACCTGTTAGGTCTGAAAACGGAAACCTGGGAGATTAAACCTAACAGGTTTTTTGAAACCTGTTAGGTGTAAAACCTAGTAAAAAACTAAAATAAAAAATTATGAAACAGGATGTTTTTGAGGCAGGAGTTGTTTATCACGTATTTAACAGAGGAAATAACAAAGAAAATATCTTCATGGAAGAAGAAAATTATTTTTACTTTCTGAGGCTTATGAAAAAATATTTGTTACCTGTTGCTGATATCTATGCTTATTGTTTATTGAAAAATCATTTTCATTTAACATTGCGTATAAAAGACTTCAAAGACTTACCTGAAAAATTGAAAGAAAAACCGTATCTGGCTTTTTCGAATATGTTTAATGCTTACACAAAATCGCTGAATAAAGCCTGCAACAGAACCGGCAGTTTGTTTCAGGAGCATTTACACCGTATTAGAGTGGAAGATGAAAATTACCTGATGCAACTGATAGCTTATATTCATTTGAATCCGGTAAAACATAAGTTGACCAATGATTTTAATAATTACCCCTATTCTTCGTATAAAGCCTATAGTTTAAACAAACCCACCAATATTGAAAAATCGTATGTAATGAGTCTGTTTGGAGATAAAATGAATTTTGAATATTGGCACGATATTAATAAAATAGCATTGGAAGACAAAATTTTGGATATTTGACAGACCTAACAGGTTTTGGATACCACAGACCTAACAGGTTTTGGAAACCTGTTAGGTCTGAAACCGGAACTATCAGACTTAACAGGGGTTTGGAAACTACATACCCAACAAACCTAACAGGAGTGTAATACCTGTTAGGTGAAAAACCTGTTAGGTTTAAAAAAACCAGACAGCCCCAATATTAAATATAAATTTCAGAATACAATGATTGACAAAGAAAGTTTAAAGGATTATCTTGATATGGACGAAGAAGAATATCAGGAGTTTAATCGCAAGGGATTGTTGCCCGATAAATCGGAAAAGGCTTATCAGAAATTTGAAGCATTGATGAAAAAGGGGCCTCCTTTTGATTATTATCAGCTTTTGTTTTTGGGTAAAATGGATTTACAGCGTTTAATGAAAGAATATCCTACTGAGGCATATTTTTATATGGATTTGTAGTTTCCTGGTTGAATAAAATGTGGTTACTGAAGAGGAGTAAAGTAATTTAGTGTTGAAGCCGGAGAGTTAATTGTAAGGATTTTAAAAATATTGTTTATTTTTGCGGACATGGTTGACCTCATCTATATTCATGTTAAAAATTAAATTGATAGAAGCTTTGGGAGTATTTGAATTAAACGGAATTGAACTGGAAATTGTAGGTGACGATAAGTAACCGAAGGTACGACTGATAAAAAGGAATAAGCTTTGCAAATTCAAACTCAATGCAAAAAAACAGGATTCAGCCTTTTTCTTTATACAATTGGGTATCCGTAAGTGATGGTGTAAAACACTATATACATGATAAACGGTAAACTACTGTATTGTAAAGTTATGCAGGTAATGCCGGTATTAATTTTTTAGTTTGATTTTTTTAAATATTAAACTTGTTGGCTAAAATTGCTATGTCGGTATATTGAAATTTCATTTTTTCATTCAAAAATATCTTAATTCATTCACTACTAATTTAAAAACAAAATGAAGAATTACAATTTTACAATTTTATTCATTGTTTTTACTGTATTTCTTAATGCACAAACTCCTCAAAAACTCTGGAGTACTTTTTGCACAATGAATTATTCCTATAACTCACAGATAGATTTCAGTGATGACTCAAGATATTTTGCAATAGGAAATAAAACAGGAACTGTAACAATTTACGATGCGGTAACAGGCGAAGTATCTGACTCGTACAAACCACATAACAGTGAAGTTTTATGTGTTGCATTTTACCCCTATGATGATTTAATTGCAAGTGCTGATGCTGAAGGAAATATCGTATTGTATAATTATCATTTTCTGAAGAAAAAGGTTGTAAAAACCATTTATGTAACCAGTTTTCCCATTCTGAGCATTTGTTTCTCGCCTGATGGAAGGTTTATCTACGCTGCCGGAAAAAATAAAAAAATTGAGAAGTATTTAATGCCGGATGGTAAATTTGTAAATGCCTCTTTTGAATCGAAAAATGAAATTAAAAAAATAGTAATCGCTCCGGATAAAAATTGGATACTTGCAGGAACTTCGAGAGTGTACGATGCTCTTGAATTTTATTATTCGGATGCTCTGAGAAACGATTATGGTTCAAAAATAGATTTAAGTAATATTCAGGGAATGGATATTTCACCGGATGGATCATTACTTGCTGTAGCAACACTGGAGAAAAGTGTTTATCTCTGGAATTTAAAAAATAAAACCCTTGAATATAAGTTAGAGGGTCATAAAAAATGGTTGGGTGATGTTGCCTTCAGTCCTGTTGGGAATTTGCTTGCTTCTTCGGGTGATGATAAAACAGTAAGAATATGGGATTTGAAAACCCGACAAAATGTTGCAATAATTACAGGACAAAAATCCTTCATGGCAGTCAGATTTTCACCGAACGGTAAATTTATTGCAGCAATGAATGAAGATTGCACTGTTGGTGTTTGGGATGTCAGTACATATCTGAATCCTGAGAATAAATGTTTGAGGAAGCGTAAAGGTTTTACTTTGAATAATAAATATGCTAAGGAAGAGTATAATTATTTCCTCGAAAAAAATAAAATTAAAACTGATGAGAATGGAAATGTAGTATTTGAAGAATTGAAAAACACTGATTTAAGTAAAAGTAACTCTCCGGAATGGATTAATTTAATTCAGAAAATTAACAGTGATTTAAAAAAATATGGGAAAGATAGTACTTATACCTATGTAGTGAGCTATGTTCCGGCTGATACAGTGTTTAAAATACAGTCGCGTCATTTGGTTTCTGAATACAGTACAAGTTATGCTGATTGCAAAGCATATAAATTGTTTCCATCACATAAGGATGAGCTTATCTCAATTCGAAGTGTAGATCAAAGTTTATATCATATCAATTACGGATACGACGATCATTTTAATTTTCAGGTTATTGATAAAGTGGCGGCAGAGCTTATTGTGAAGGAACTTTGGGATTTGTTTGCCTTATTGCCACGTAAAAAGTAACTGATTTGAAATCATGTTTGCAGGAGTATCACCCGCTGTATGTTGTTTATTTAACCGGGGTCTGCTGAAATACAATTAAATAATTATAAAACAGCAATTTAAGATTGCTATATTTTGATTAAGTGCATGGTTTTTACAGGAAAACATTAATAAATCCTGCACTCAACAGTTTACAGCAAAGAACCAAGTCCTG
>CAYONE010000159.1:0-4820 GCA_964405245.1 uncultured Paludibacter sp. | reverse complement strand
AAATAAACGATATAATTTCAAGTCAAAAAATTTAAACGTGAAAGGTTAATTCAGATGATATAGGAGGACTATGATTCCAATTCATAACTAAAAGTTTGCGAGATTGGAACAACAAATATATGATTATTTTAATTTTTAAAAAAATATTTAATGTTAAATATTTAGAGTTGAAAGAATTTAATTTTAAAAAAATGCTTTAAGCATAATTTGCTTTATTATTTCAATAAAAAAAGGGAAAGCCAAAGTTTCCCTTTTTTTAACCGTTTACTTCTTTCAGAATTTCTTCGAGGTCGTCGTGACAAGCGCCACAAACCGAGCCGGCTTCAATTGCATCGCCAATATCTTCAATGGTTTTGCAACCATGTGTTTTAATGCCTTCTACAATTTCACTTTTACACATATCAAGGCACGTACAAATTACTGGATCATCAGCCATAATTATAAAATTTTATTTTTGGGTTATACATTTTATTTGTTTGCTATTGATAACAACATTTAATCGAAATTGTTCAAACGAGTTGGAATAAATTTAATGTGCCAATGGTTCAATTTGCCAATATTTCAATATGTCATTGGGTCAATATCCTAATGTGCCAATGAGTTACTAAGCCAATTAGATATTCATCAATCACCAAATATTCCCCCTTTAGGGGGTCAGGGGGCTTATTTTTATTTCTCCACTCTAAACCAATCAAAATCGGCATAGCCGGAATCGTTAAGCCACAGCGGGCGTTGGCAGAAAATGCCCACTTTCGCGCCTATCCATTTACCTTCCCATGCAGCAAAATTATCGCCGATTACGGTGAATTTTTTACCATCGAGACTGTAGCTGAAAGTGCAGTTTGCTTTGGGCTGCTGAATTTTTTCCTTGTTCAGTGCGTGTGTTTGTTTTACTTCAACTCTTAAATAAACGGTTCTTTCTTTTTTTACCGGAATTGATGTGTGAACGGTTTCTGTTTTGCCGGCGGTTGCGTTTTTTACACTCACAAAATTCAGGCTTAAACCATTGTCAACACTGTCGATGGTAACTGCTGCATAATCCTGACCCATAACCACCAAACCGGCACGCTCGCTTTTTTTATAGGGTTGAAAGGTCAATTTTGTTGTGGCTTTAAAGTCAGGTGCGGGAAATTTTTGAAGTAGCAATGCCGGAGCATCCCAAAGATTTTTGGCATTACCAACCAACTGCCATGCAAAAAGTCGCAGATAACCTTTTTCGCCTGCCGGATAATACCAAAGCGGATTGCTGTTTGCCTGCCATTGCCATTGCAGACCAAGCGTGCGGCCATCAAATTCATCACTCTCAACCGGAGTTGCTACCGGATAGGTTTTTCCTACCGCAGGTTTTTCGAAAACGCTGACAGGCTCACCGCAACCATCGCCATCTTTATCAACTCCTATCACTGGCCAATCGTTTTTCCAGTTTACAGGATTCAGATGTACAACCCTTCCATAAGCGTACAAATCCTGAAAATGAATAAACCATTCCTGTTTTCCATCGGGAGTATCAACCAAACCGCCTTGATGTGGTCCGTTAATGTCGGTATTTCCCTGCGCCATTACAATTTTTTCTTCGTAAGGACCGTAAATGTCTTTCGAACGCATAGCCAATTGCCAGCCGGGTTTTACGCCTCCGGCAGGAGCAAATATGTAGTAATAACCATTGCGTTTGTAAAACTTGGCACCCTCAACTGTGGTGTGGAATGGATGACCATCAAAAACCAAACGACTTTCGGTTATGGCTTTTGTACCGCAGGGAGTCATTTCGAAAACTCCCAACACACTTTTCATTCCGGCACGACTTCCTGCCCATGCATGAACAATGTAGGCGCGTCCGTCCTCGTCCCACAGCGGACAGGCATCAATCAGACCTTTACCTTCTTTTACAAGCACCATTGGTGACCATGGTCCGCGCGGGTCTTTGGCTTTAATCATGAAAATTCCATGGTCGGGGTCGCCCCAGTAAATGTAAAATTCGTTGTTTTGATAGCGGAAACTTGGTGCCCAAACGCCATTGCCATGTTGCGGAATATTGAAAAACTCTTCGGGAACAAGTTTTGGAGCGGCGTGCGCTATTAATGTCCAGTTTACCAAATCTTTTGAATGTAAAATGGGCAATGCCGGCGTATTTGCAAATGACGAAGCAGTCATATAAAAATCATCGCCTGCACGACAAATATCAGGGTCGGAATAATCAGCATAAATAACCGGATTTTTGTATTTTCCATTTCCTAAATCGGATACCCATACTTTTGAAACGTAAGGTTTCACGTTTTCTTTCAGTTCATTTGTTAAAGCGGTAATTTTTTGTTCTTTCAAACCCTGAATGAAGAATCCGGCAGTAATGCGCGCTCCCTTTTCATTGTAATGTGTATTGTCATCCAATCCTTTTGGGAAAAGTTTGCTTTCGCCCGCAGGCAACTTGTGAAAGTACATTTTCGATTTTGCCATACCTTCCTTTTCGAGCCATTCGGCAGTTTGTTTTTGCATATCGATAAGCGGCACCTTTTTGGTTTTTGCCACTTCGCGCGAAATTTCGGGATAAACGCCGTGTGTATCCACAATTTTACCCTGATTGTCGAATTTACGGCGTATAACAGCTGTGCAAATTATAGGATTTCCTCCTTTTGCTCTGGTTTCATCAATAAAACGAATAAGATTTTTCCGGTAATCTTCGGGAGTAGTAAAACGGTCAGGTTTGTTCACAGCGCCATCGTTATGTGCAAACTGAATTACCACATAGTCGCCTTTCTGCACTTCTCTGATGAGTTTATCCCACCAGCCTTCTTCAATAAACCGGCGTGTGCTGCGTCCGTTTTGAGCGATGTTGCGTACAACAACATTTTCAGTGAAAAATTCAGGTAATAACATACCCCAGCCGCGTTCGCGCCAAACTTCGGGTGTTATTTCTCCGGTAAACGAATCGGTTACATTCTTATAAAATGGTTTAAGAGCCATAGTACTGTCGCCGGCCATGAAAATATGAACAGGGCGGTTTTTTGCTGCAATACTTACAATGATAATTGCAAAGAATACTAAATAATAGCTTTTCAGTTTCATGATGGAATGAAAGTTTTGTGTTGGTTTGTTTTCAAGACTACAAATATAACCATTTTGTAAAGCATTATTTAGATGGTTTTTGCACATATTTGTGCTACTTTTTGATAAAAACAGGTAGAGGAATTGGTGAAAATGTCAGGATTGAAAGAGGATTTCGGAATGCTGCTACAGTTTCCAACCTTTTTTTTTAAAATGATTAGTGCAATCAGTGCAAAAACCGGTGAGCTCGTCGAAATGATTTTTGCCTTTTGCATCCCGCATAATACAGGTGGGCGATTTATCGCAGTGATTCAGCCCCTGCGCATGACCAAGTTCGTGTAGGCAGAGTTTGACTCCCTGCTCATTTGTTTTTTGCTTGTTCAATCGGAATGTGGAGATAACGACCGAGGCTATGGGCAGTAGCCGATTTGCGGGTGTATTCACTGTCGCACTGCGATGAAGTGAATGCAGGAGATGAACCTGCTAAATGCTACGAATTAGGCTATTGTCCCATAGGCGTGTGTTGGCAGCTGGCCGTTGTTGCGATTAGTTTGTTTTCGTATAGTGAGCAAATGTTGTTGTCTTCTTAGTTGTCGATATAATATAATTGTGATTACGTGCAAAACAATTCATTTCTAATATTCTTAAAAACGAGGACAAAGAAAATAAATTCGGGGAGCAAGAATGTAAGTCCTGATTGCTAAAATGTAACTTCGGGGAGAAAGAAATCAAAGACGGGGTCGAAGAAAATAAAGTCAGACTACAAAAAAGCAAAGTCGGGAAACAAGAAAATATGTTCAGGAAGCAAGAATGTAAGTTCAGGGTCATAGAAAGTAAGTTTGGGGAGTAAGAATGTATCTTCGGGGTTGAACATATAAAACTGCGGTTGTCGCAACGACAACCGCAGTGGATTTAATGGATTTATTTCTTTTGTTTTACAAATGTTAGTTTTGAGACTTGCTTGTATTGAGGGCTTTTAGCTCCGAATACGGATTTAATGTATGTTTTTGTGTCTAATGCTATATCGACTAAGCCAGTGAGTGGTTTGTCCTGAATTTCGTTGCGTGCAATGCGAGCGTTGCTTAACTGAACTTCGGTTGGTAGTACTGCTGCATTCTTTGCTTTTAAGCTATCGCGATAAGCAGATAGACTTGCTATTTTTAGGTCCTCTTCATTGGGAGCGTAATTGGGAATTGAAGAGAGTAATGTTATAAATTTGTCGAAGTTTTCCAATCTGTCATTGAAGCCCATTTGTGAGGATGAGATCTGGTTTACTTCTTTGCCTTCGGCTTCTAATGCTTTTTTTTCTTCATCTGAAAGTTTTGCGCTTGCTCTTGAGCCTTGTATCTTCCGAACAATGGTTTTTGCACTGTCGTCCACCTGAGTAGTGGTGTCGGTTGCTTTTAGGGCATTGTTTGCTCGTGTAACGAGTTTGCTTAATGGCTCAAATGCGGATTCACGAGCATTCGTAGCATTTGAATGCGCAGAGAAAGCAACGTTTACTGTGTTTAATGACGCTTTTGCTTCAGATAAAATCTTTTGTAACTCTGGAATTGTGAGACTGTTTTTTGAGGGATTGTAGTCTGTTCCAAATGCTGTAATGTAAGAAATTAATGTTTCTAAATTCGCTACGTTTTAGATACAGCCAGTTTCATAGGTACTTGCCATACTTGTAATGATTTGAGTTTAAAACTAAGGTTATTTATGGCAACAAATATAAATACTATTTCACTGCCGTACGAAAGTTTTCAAAAAAGCTGATTTTGCAATTTCAAATATTT
>CAYONE010000158.1:0-5091 GCA_964405245.1 uncultured Paludibacter sp. | reverse complement strand
TAAAATAAATGACGACTGTATAACGACTGAACGGCCAGCTGCCAACACACGCCTATGCACACCTGCTGGCTGACGTGGTATTTGCAGTATTTGCGCCCGCATTCACCTTGTCGCAGTGCGACAGCGAATGCTCCCGCAAACCGCAGGATGCGCATAGCCTCGGTCGTTATGCCCCATTCATAAAAAAAATAAAACGAAGCTATTACAATCAATATTTATACTAAAAATGAATCTTATGAAAAAGAAAATTTTATCTTTCCTTCGATTTTTCCTAATTATTGGATTAGTGATAATTTCAAACTACAGTTGTGACCCAACGACAGAAAAGCCGAAGCAATTAGCGGTTTTGACTACAAAGACAATTACAGACATTTCTTATCACAGTGCTGTTTGTGGAGGAATTATTACTTCCGATAATGGTTTAGAAGTAACTGTCCGTGGCGTTTGTTGGAGTTTAAAACCCAATCCAACAATAAATGACAGTATTACTAAAGACGCAGCTGGAACAGGAGAGTTTACAAGTAATATTTCAAATTTAATTGCCGACACAACATATTATCTGAGAGCTTATGCAACTAATAGCGATGGAACTGCTTACGGTTTACAAATTACATTTAAGACTTTAGCCACAGCATTACCGACACTATCAACAACTATTGCAACTAATATAACAGAAACAACGGCTTCAAGTGGAGGAGATATTAGTTCTGATGGTGGTTCAGAAATTACAGCTCGTGGAGTTTGTTGGAGTCTTACAGAAAATCCAACAATTTCCAACGACAAAACCAATGATGGAGTAGGCGTTGGTAATTTCACAAGCAATTTGACAAATTTGACTGATGGGACAACTTACTATTTGAGAGCATATGCAACGAACTCAATTGGAACTTCCTATGGTGAGCAAATAAGTTTTAAAACATTAAGTTTATTTCCAACTAATGGTTTAGTTGCTTGGTATCCATTCAACGGTAATGCTAACGATGAAAGTGGGAATGGAAATAATGGAACAGTTAATGGAGCAACGTTGACAACTGATAGATTTGAAAAAACTAATAGTGCCTATTATTTCTCTGGAGCAAACAATCTAACACGAATTGATGCACAAATCAATACAAGTTCAATTGATATTTCACATGAATACTCTTTATCAATTTGGATTAAGAAAATAGGAAATGGCAGTACACAGCCTCGTATTTTAGAATTTTTTTCTAACACAAATGGTGCTTTACAATTAAACTGGGATGTTGCAGGCACAAATTTCATTGAAGTCGAAACAATTAATAGTACTGGTGTTTTTCAAGCAACTTCCTATTATTCTACAATTTGGTTGAACAATTGGAACAATATTGTTTTTACGGCAAAAACTGGTTTAGCAAAATTGTATTTAAATGGTGTTTTAGTAAATAGTTTTACTTTCAATGGTCTACCAAGCTTAGCGACAAATGTGAGTTTTGGTAGAATGAATCATCCATCATATAATGCAATAAATGGTGCTCTAGATGATATTGGAATCTGGAATCGTGCATTAAATCAAGAAGAAATAACTCAAATTTATAACTTTAAATAATTACGCCATGAATGAAATTAAAAATGTTTGGAAAAGAATTTTGGAGAATTGTAGTACAAGTGTTGAATCACCAGAAATAAAATTTGAAACGATATCAGGAATACAATTTTGCATAATTAAGATTAACGAGACCAAAATTCACCCTTATAGGATTGACCAAAATTCAAAATTATTCGATATAACGAAAGAACAAATTGAAGATGACCTAAAAATTGGAAGACCACAAAATGGAGATAGTGTAAGTGAATATGGAACGCCTGCTCCTTCTTATAGGTATGCGTTGTTACATGACCCACGAATTTTCATTTTGTAAACTTACAAAGAAAATGAACGAGGGCATAACACACGCCTATGCGCATTGGCTGGCTGACGTGCATTCCGGCGGTTTTGCTCCCGCATTCACCTTGTCGCTGTGCGACAGTGAACGCTCCCGCAACCCGCCAAATGCCCATAGCCTCGGTCGTTAGGGGTTATAGCAGAAAAATAAGACAGTTCTGCAATTTGGGGTAAAATCTTTGACGAACTGTCCGCTTCGTGACTCGACTTGACGAATCTGTAACGACAGAATTTACTGACTTCCGGACTTCTACTTGGCGGACAATTCCTCGCAGATTTTTATGGAAGAAAATACAAGAAACGAAAACGACTTTTTATTCTGACTAAAACCGAAACAACTGAAATTAGGAAAACAAAAACATTGAAGATGAAGAAGAATTTGACTATTATATTTCTGGGATTACTCGTTTTGACAATTGCTCTTATTGTAGGGACACCTTTTGAGTTTTTGAACTCAGCAATTGACACTTTAGCGACACTTTTCTGCATATTATTAATCTCGACTTCATTCATTTTATTATTTCGGCTGGCTCGTAGAATTGACAAAAAACTAATAAAGTGGATTACCGTTGGACTAATTGTTTTATTAGCTATACCTTATCTTTGGGTTGGAATTTGGACGGCGATACTTATTAGTCCAGATTATCAGCCGAAGTGGCAAGACGTTTCTATTTACACAAATAAAAACGGAGAGAAAGTAATAAGTCAATGGAGAGAAACGAGCGGTTCTATTTATGATTATCGTGACAGAAAAATCATTGGCGACTTCGGACAATTTCGCATTTCATTTGACTGCGACAAAAAGAAACTAAAAGGACTTTGGACAGAATACAACATTGAACGTCGCACCACGACAACCATTGACTTTGAGAAACAATTAAAAGACGAAACGACTGAAAAACAAAAAGCTACAAACCCCTAACACACGCCTATGTGCTTTGGGCGGCTAATGAGCTTCTGGCAGTCTTTGCGCCCGCATTTCCTTTGTCGCTATTGCGACAGGAAATTCGCCCGCAGGCCGCCCAAGCCCATAGCCTCGGTCGTTAGCAAACATGCAAAAAAAAAGAAAACATAGTTACAACCAAGGAAGAATTAAAATTAAAAACAAAAAAATCATGAAAAAAAGTCTAGTATTAACGATTTTGAGTATCACAACTTTAATCGTTCAAGCAAAAACAATTTATTATGTAAAAGAGGGTAGTAATGGGACAGGTATTTCTTGGGCAAATGCTTCTCCAAATTTACAAACAGTAATTGACAATTCAGTTTCGGGGGATGAAATTTGGGTTGCTAAAGGAACTTATTACCCAACAAAAGAACTAACAGTTGGTTCTCCACGAACAAAAACAATTGTAATGAAAAACGGTGTTAGTTTATATGGTGGCTTTATTGGCACAGAAACAACATTAAATCAAAGAGTATTGACGGACTTAAATCTCGACGGAAAAGTGGATTCGTGTGAATTTGCAAATGAAACTATTTTAAGTGGAAATATAGATGGAGTGACTGACAATTGGACAAAAACAATTAACGCAGATGGAAAAACCTGGAAATGGACAATTACAGGAAATTCAAACAACTGTTACAGAGTAATTACGGCTGACGCCGTATTTACAGTTGCTACTTATATTAATGGTTTTACTATTACAGCAGGCAACGGCAATATTAGCACGATAAATGGTGGTGGAATTTTAGCTTCGACAAATATAAACATACTAAATTCCAAATTCACAAAATGCTCTGCAAATAGTGGTGGTGCAGCATATTTGAGCGGGGGAACTTTAAGAAACTGCGATATAAGTTATTGTCAATCTGATTATGACGGTGGTGCAGTTTATTTGTATTCTTCTCTTTCAAATAATAAATATTGCTTATTTGAAAAAAACAGTATATATAATTGTGTTTCATTATATGGCAATGGTGGTGGAGTCTATTCGAATACATATTATTCAAAAATAGCTAACAGTAAATTTTCAAATTGTTGCTCTGTGATTGAATCTGGAGGTGGTTTATTTAGTAACACTAAAGTTGAAGAATGCATAATTGACAATTGTGTCGCAAAGAAAAATGGCGGAGGAATTTGTACTGGCGGAGATGTTATAAATTTGAGTAAAAATATAATCAAAAACTCAAGTGCAATGTCAGGAGGTGGAATTTGTTATACAGCCTCTCAATCAAATTCTCCTGTTGTAATTATTGATAATTGTTTAGTTTCAAACTGTTCAGCGTCAAACACCGGTGGCGGAATCTGTCACGTAACAGGTTCGTCAACTCTTAACATTATAAATAGCACTATTGTAAATTGTTCGGGAGTTTATGGTGGTGGAGTTTATAAAGCTACTTTACGCAATACTGCAATATACAATTGCAATGCCACTACTCAAGGAGGTGCAGCTTATCTTAACTCACTTGATGTTATACAAAACTGTGCATTTGGTAATAATAATCAAAATGGTGTACTCTCAAATATTTATGGAAACACAGGAACAAATTTCATTACTCCTGACAAATCGTTAACTTTTACTCAACCAACTTCTTTTATAGGTGCTTCCTCAACAACAAACGAATTAACCGAAGTAGAGTCCTCAAACTGGAAACTAAAATTAAATTCTACATGTATTAATGCAGGCAATCAACAAGTTGAAACATACATTCTAACAGGTAAAGACTTATCTGGCAATTTAAGAGTAAATGGAAGTATTATAGATATTGGAGCATATGAATTCTATAACACGACTGGATTTGATAATATTCATTCAGAAAGAGTACTTATTAAGAAAATCAACAATCAATTAATCATTACACCAAGACAGTTAGGAGACAGAATTTCTATATATAATTTACATGGCAAACTTATAATTTCAAAAAATGAGACTATAAATTTATCAGAAAGTGGTATTTATATTGTACAAATTTTTTCGACAGACAAAACAGAAACAGTGAAAGTTGTACTTTAAACTTTATGCGTTTAGACAATTTTAAAGACATTCTGACATACTCAATGCACGTTTGCTAACACACGCCTATGCACACCTGCTGGCTGACGTGCATTTCGGAGGTGTTGCGCCCGCATTCACCTTGTCGCAGTGCGACAGTGAATACGCCCGCAAACCGCAGGATGCCCATAGCCTCAGTCGTTAGGCGGCATATTAGAAAAAGAAAAAAGACGTAAAATCTATGAAGAAAAC
>CAYONE010000157.1:0-5211 GCA_964405245.1 uncultured Paludibacter sp. | reverse complement strand
TGGGTGAGTGGCTGAAACCACCAGTTTGCTAAACTGACGTACGGGTAACCGTACCACGAGTTCGAATCTCGTCGCTTCCGCAACAAAAAAGGAGACCCGTAAGGATCTCCTTTTTTATTTTGCCAAAGCTGGTAAGTATTTATACAAAAAAACAATGGGTAACTTCCCAGCCACCCATTGTTCATTTAACCTTAACCTTAACTATGAAAAATTTATCTGTTTGTTTACACAGCAAAGATAATATCAAATTTCATAATTTCCAAGAAAAAATGAAAAAAAATTTACTTTTTTTTATCAGTAAATAAAAAACTTCAATATTTATGATATTTTACTTAGTAAGAAAGCAATAAGCAATCCATGCCATGCCTGCTGTACCGGTTTTTAATGCATCTTCATCGATGAAAAAAGTTGATGAATGAAGTCCTCCAGTGTCGATGTTTTTTTCAGATTTTACACCAAACCTGAAAAAACACGAAGGATATTTCTGGGAAAAGAAACTAAAATCTTCTGATGTCATTCTCAAATCAAGCTCTCTTATATTTTTTTCTCCAACAAGCTCAGTAGCATATTCCCGCGCTTTTTGAGTGATGTTGCTGTTGTTAATTACACATGGATAGCCATCTGGAATATTTATTTCAGCCTTGCAACCATAAGCCGCGGTAGTTTCTGTAATTATCTCTTTAATTTTTAAAAGCGCTTTTCTTCGCCATTCTTCATTGGTAGTTCTAAACGTACCAGACATTAGAACTTCATGCGGGATAATATTTTGCGCACCTTCAGCAATTAATTTTCCGAAAGTTAAAACCATTGGTGTTATCGGATTGCATAATCTGCTTTTCACCTGCTGAAGCGATACAAGAGTTTGAGCTGCCGCCAATACAGTATCGTTACATAAATGTGGTAACGCGCCATGTCCCCCTATTCCTTTAATTTTTATGTGAATTTCGTCAGCAGAAGCCATTAATACACCTTCTTTGAAACCAATAGTCCCGGTAGGATAATCAACAGAAACATGCTGTCCAAGTATTAATTCAGGAACAACTTCATCGAATAAACCATCTTCAAGCATTAATCTTGCACCTCCTGGAGCTTTTTCTTCGCCGGGTTGAAAAATTAACAGTATTGTTCCTTCAAATTCTTTCCTTAAACAATTAAGAATTTTAGCTGCACCTAATAAACATGCAGTATGTGCATCATGTCCACAGGCATGCATTACTCCATCATTTTTCGATTTCCAATGCAAATTAGTGTTCTCGCATATTGGTAGTGCATCCATGTCGGCACGTAACGCAATTATTCTTTTTGAGGGGTTTTGTCCTTCAATTTTCGCGAGTATTCCATTCCCTCCGATACCTGATTTGAAAGGTATGTCGAGCTTATTTAATTCCCCTGCAATATAAAATGCTGTATGAAATTCTTCGAATGATAATTCAGGATTGGCATGTAAATGTCTGAAATTTTCAACAATGTAATCTGAATTTTCTTCAGCGAGGTTTATTATTTTGTTTTTCATTTAATTCTGCACATTTAATTCTGCAAAAATAATGATATTTTTTGGTACAGATTTTGAAAACTTCTAAAATGAAAATTAAATTCAAAATCAGATTTATTTTATATTTTTTATTGAATAAGTATGTTTAAAAAACCAATATCTGTTTTTTTTTTTTATAACTTTGCAAACTCAATATAAATTAAAAAACTTGTATTGAAATAATTATCAGCAGTAAAAATCATTATTTTATTGTAATAGTAAAACCAAAAATATTTTTATGTATGAAAAGAATTAGTCTTATTTTATTAGTTATTTCTGCGTTTACATTTGCTTACGCACAAAAACCCGTAATCGAATTCGAAACTAAAACCTGGGATTTCGGTAAATTCAACGAACAGGACGGTAGTGTAACTTATCAATTTCACTTTACAAATCGGGGTGGTTCGCCTTTAGTAGTTAGTCGTGTGCAAGCTTCTTGCGGTTGTACTACGCCAACATGGACAAAAGAGCCAATAGAACCCGGCAAAAAAGGTTCGATTACAGTGAGTTATAATCCTGCCGGAAGACCCGGAGTTTTTACTAAAAGCATAACAGTTTACAGCAATGCTACCGAAGAACAGTCAACTTTGCTTATTAAAGGCGAAGTACTAACAAAACCCAAAACACCCACAGATAATTTTCCAATGTCGTTTGGGGCTGATTTAAGAGCAAAAACCAAAATGGTACAAATGAATAATGTTGAAAAGGGAAAAAGTCAGGTTCGCCAACTCGAAGTTATGAATAATGGTAAATCTCCGCTGAAAGTAACCGTTGAAAATTTACCATCATATATTTCATATAATGTAAAACCAGAGGTGCTTAATCCTGAACATAGCGGAATTATCACATTTACTTTCAATTCAAAACTATGTTCGAAATGGGGACCGATCACCGATGAAGTTATAATTGTTGTAAACGATAAAAAAAATAATAACGAAGAATATAAAGTTAAAATTCTATCGAATTTAATTGAAAATTTCCGTGATTTAACCTTAGAACAAAAACAAAAAGCTCCTATTGTTGATGTTTCTGAAAGAACAATAAATATTGGTGTGGTTAAAGCCGATACTAAAAAACCTTTCAAAATTAAAATTGGCAACAAAGGAATAGGTAATCTGGAAATCAGAAGAGTTATTAATTATAATAAAGATATTTTTGTAACGCCTGAAAAAATTACTGTACATGGCGGTAAAAATGGCTTTATTACTGTAAATATCGATGCTAAAGGCATGAACGAAGGTGATTACAGAAAAACTATCACACTGCAAACTAACGATCCGGATAATAGTTTGGTAACATTAATGTTAAACTGGAAAGTTCAGAAATAACTCCTGGAAATGCTAATTTTTGGGAATTTATTTTTTTGAAATATATCAAAGATTTAAGGTCTAAAAGTCATTACTCTAAGGTCTTAAATCTTTGTTCTTTATTCTTTATTCTTTGTTCTTTATTCTTTATTCTTTATTCTTTGTTCCTTGTACCTTGTTCATATTAAAACAATTACAGTGCATCATAATCATACACATCCCGAAAACGATCCTCAATTTATAAGTTTAACTGTAAATTCCGGAATTGAGAATGTTCCAACGGTAAATCCTTATAAGAAAAAAGCAAAAGCCCGTAAACAATTTACTGTTGCGGAATATATTGATGGTATTTTACAAGGTAACATCTCAGTTTTAAGTCAGGCGGTTACATTGATTGAAAGTTCGTTGCCCGTACATCAGGAAATAGCTCAGCAAGTAATTGAAGGTTGCTTGCCATACTCAGGAAAATCTATCAGAATTGGTATTACAGGAGTTCCTGGTGCAGGTAAAAGTACTTTTATCGAATCAATAGGAATGTATTTGGTGCGAAACGGACATAAACTCGCGGTTTTAGCTATCGATCCGAGCAGCGAACGCTCAAAAGGCAGCATTCTGGGCGATAAAACCAGAATGGAGCAACTTTCCGTAGCTAAAAATGCATTTATACGTCCTTCTCCTTCAGCAGGTTCGTTAGGAGGCGTAGCCCGTAAAACCAGAGAAAGTATTATTCTTTGCGAAGCAGCAGGTTTTGATGTGGTTTTTGTTGAAACTGTAGGCGTTGGTCAATCTGAAACAGCTGTTCATTCTATGGTCGATTTCTTTTTACTATTACAGATAGCGGGCGCCGGCGATGAACTTCAGGGAATCAAACGCGGAATTATGGAAATGGCTGATGGTATAGTTGTAAATAAATGCGATGGGCAGAACGTTGAAAGAGCACAACTCGCTAAAGCACAATATAAAAGCGCACTCCATTTGTTCCCTCAAAGTCAGTCGGGCTGGGCGCCTGAAGTTCTTACATGTTCATCGGTTGAGAATTCAGGTATTGAAGATATTTGGAATATGGTATTAAGATATATTTCCCATGTTGAAAACTCCGGTTTTTTTAATTCAAACCGTAACGAACAATCAAAATACTGGATGTATGAAACGATTAATGAAAAATTAAAATCAAGATTTTATCAGAATGATAAAATTTTATCTTTACTTACCGATTTTGAAAATAAGATTTTGACAAATCAAAAAACTTCCTTTATTGCTGCCCGCGAATTACTCGATTTATATTTTTCAGATACATCAAACCAACTTAAGGTACAATAATGTATGGAAATAAAAAATAATGTTATTTATAACCAATCTTGTATTGATGGATTGAAAAATTTAGAATCGGAGTCTGTTGATTTGATTTTTACCGATCCTCCATATTTTCAGTATCGGGCAAAAAACGTAAATGGACTTAAGAATCACAAAGATGTTGTAACGGAATTTGAATTTGATGGTTTTTCAACTGAAGAGGAATATCTGGCTTTTCTTGAAGATGTTTTAAAAGAATGTTTCAGAGTTGCAAAACCCGGTGCTGCAGGATATATTTGGTGTGGCGACGACTTTGTATCGTATATCAACCGAATTGTTGAAAAAGTAGGATTCCAGTTCCGTAAAGTAATCCACTGGCACAAAACAAATCCTTTTCCTGCTATTTATACCCGAAAAATGTTTGCAAACAGTATGGAATTACTTGTACATTTTTCAAAAGGTACGCCTAAAACATGGAATCATAAACATGTAAACGAAATGCATAATTTTATCGAAACGCCAATTTGTATGGGGAAAGAAAGAACTGCACATAAAACTCAAAAACCTCTTAAAGTTTGCATTCCCTACATTGAAATCAGCAGTAATCCGGGCGATTTAGTTCTTGATCCGTTTATTGGCTCCGGAAGCACTGCTGTAGCTGCAAAAATGCTCGGGCGTAATTATGTGGGTTTCGAAATCAACAACGAATTTTGTAAAATTGCGGAGAAAAGACTGAATAATCTTTTTTAAGCAAAACGCTAATATGTCCCCTCTACTGCACTATTTTTATCGCATTGGAGAAGAATAAGTAACAGATTATTGATTGAATCGGGTTTAGCACGCGATAAAAATCCCGCGTCAGTAAGTAATAGATTGGTTATCAAACGATGAAATTATTGGTAGTATGGGACTTTATTGCAATACACAACTTGTATCTCTAAAAACATATTTAACAACATAAATAATTTTCACAAAAACCAATTATTTTATTAAAATAAATAAAATATATTTGCAGCGTTGTGGTACCGATTACTATTTTTATTTGTAACTACTCAACACTTTCAATAGTACGTTAGAAAA
>CAYONE010000156.1:0-5223 GCA_964405245.1 uncultured Paludibacter sp. | reverse complement strand
ATATTTGAAATTGCAAAATCAGCTTTTTTGAAAACTTTCGTACGGCAGTGATTTATTATATTGTCTGATAACTGATTATTCGTTTACAGTTTTACTTTTCTTATCAGTTGACAACATTCCGCAGGCTGCAAAAATATCTTCGCCTCTTGATTTCCGGATTGTAGTCATAATTCCATTTTTTGTAAGATAATCTCTGAAAATAATCATTTTCTGAGAATTTGATGATTGGAGTTCAACTCCGGGAATGGCATGAAACCTTATCAAATTGACTCTGCAATCAATACCTCGGAGAATTTTAACAAGTTCCACTGCATGACGTACAGTATCATTTAAATCATTGAACATTATATATTCAAATGAAACTCTGCGCTGTTTGCTGAAATCATATTTTTTTATTTCTTCGAGCACTTCAGTAACAGGATAAGCCTTTTCGATAGGCATTAACGACAAACGTTCAGCATGAAAAGGTGAATGAAGACTGATAGCAAGATGACATTCGGAATTTTGCAAGAATAATTTTAAGCCCGGAAGATGACCGATAGTAGAAACTGTAACTCTGCGGGGACTCCATCCTAATCCATATTCAGAAGTTATAAGCTCGAGAACATTAAACAGAGAACGTTGATTATCGAGAGGTTCGCCCATTCCCATAAAAACAATATTCGTAAGGAGATGCGACTCAGGCAGCGATAAAATCTGGTTCAGAATTTCGTTGGGTGATAATTGAGCTATAAATCCCATTTTACCGGTCATACAAAATTTGCAGTTCATTTTGCAACCAACCTGCGATGAAACACACAATGTATGTCGTTCGTCTTCGGGAATATAAACTGTTTCGATGAAATTTCCTTCTTCTGTTTTAAAAAGATACTTTTTTGTACCATCAACCGATGTTTGAACTTCAACAGGCTCTGACCTGCCAACAATAAATTTTTCTGCAAGAAATTGCCTGTTCTTTTGAGAAATGTTTGTCATTTCTTCAATAGAACTTACTTTATTATGATAAAGCCATTCAGCTATTTGCCTCGAAGTGAATGCAGGCATACCAGCTTCAGCCACCAATTCTTTTAATTGCGAGAGTGTAAGTCCTAATAATGGTTTTTTTATCATTTTGTAAGATTGAAAATTACTATAACGCTAAATTGCAGGAAGTAGTTCAAAAAAATCAACTAACAATTATTACTAAAAAACCTAACAGGTTCGAAACCTGTTAGGTTATTAATTAAAATTTATCGGAATAAAATTCTATAAATTTGAAATGCTTAAATAGTTATCGGGATTAATAAAAGTTTAATCTATTGTCTTTTATGTTAGCTTTTTCGCGTAACTGCTGAATAATTGAATAAGGAACAGTATAACTTGTTCTGGAGTTAATTTGAGAAATCTGAGCTTTTACATCGAACTGGTTATCGCTTGACTGAATGTTTTTTGGCATTACAACATAAACTCCTGCGTTTCCTTTAATAGGTGATGAAATTTTATTTAATCCCAGTTTTGTTATCTTTCCTATTACAGCGGGTTCGAATCCGGCAGTTCCAAATTGATATGCGCTGAATGTAACGCCAAGCGCTTCTTTTACATCTGTGCCAATAGTCTGTGCTATTTCTCCAAGAACTGAAGTTTTTGCTAACTGAGCGTTAAGATTACTAATAATTTGTTCTGCTTTTTTGTCGCGAATAAGTTCGCTTCGCAACTGTGTTGAAACTTTTTGCAAAGGAGAGTACCCTTTTTCAGACACATCGGTTATTGTAGCTACAATAAATGTATTTTCGCAATCGAAAACTTCAGAAACAGCGCCTTTGTCATTTTCAAATGCCCAACGTACAATCTGACGAGACTGTGGAATATCTGAAACCTTTTGAGATTCTTTCAGTAATTCGTTTGCCTGACGCACCGGTAAACCTTTTTCCTGAGCTTTTTTGTTGAATTTTTCCTGATTCTGTACATCGGCAATAAACTGTTTTGCATCGTTGAAGTACTGGCTAACAGTACGACTTGTTGGTACAACTTTACGCTCGAGTATAGCAACTTTTACTTTACGGCGAGGTAAAGTTTTTTCAGTAACCTGCATAATTTGTGTGCCTTGTGCATTTTTAAGTGTAAAAATCTCATTTACTGCTTTTGAAAATGCCGCGCCGGTAATTTCTTTATCAAAACCTACGCCTTCCTGAATCCATCCAATTTCACCACCGGCAGCGGCGGTTTGTTGAACAGCTGAGTATTTACGTGCAAGGGTTGCAAAATCGGCACCGCTCTTTAATGCACTTACTATACTATCAGTTTTGGATTCTTTATCAGGAGTTAGATAAATGTGACGAAGTTTTACAGAGTCGGGCATAAGAATTCCTGCTTCCATAATACGAGCCATAGTGTATGTATCATTAGCAAAAACAGGTCCCATAACTGCTCCTGTTGCATTTCCGAAAGCAAAATCTTTAATTGATAACGGAATGCTGTTTTCGCTGTAATTTCTGCCATCGTACATAACATCTGAGTTTGAGTTTACCAAACCGGCAACATCATCCGTGGTTTTAAATTCGTCGGCAAGTTGATTAATCCATTTTTCTGCTTCTGAATAATCATCCTGCGAAGGCTTCACCGTAAAAGTAATATAATTTATACTTCTTGAAGCTTCTTGTTTAAATTGTTCTTTGCGTTTATTGTACAACGCTTTGATTTCGCTATCCGTAACTTTGATAGTTGAATCGGGTACTGTAAAGTATGATTGAACTATATAATCAACATCATATATTTTTGATGAAGCTTCAAAATTCATTTTTGCATCAAGACTGTTAGCTGTAATCGCTTTAGCTAATAGTTGATTGTATTTATCCTGAAGTATGCTGATTTTTACATTGCGTTCCCAGAAAAGCCAGTAATTTTTAATTTTTTCAATTTGTTGTCTCATTTCTTCGTTTTCGGGATTCATATGAATGTTATCATAAAAGCGTTGCAACTGAACTTTATCAAATTGTCCTGATTCGTTGGCAAACATACGTCGTTGCGAAATCATTGGATGAATTCTGTCTCCTAATAAATTGTCTGATAATTCTTCGGTACTGACAGTTAATCCGATTTTTTTTGCTTCTGCAAATAGTAATTTTTCGTTTACAAGACTTTCCCAAACTGAACCGCGAAGTTGTGACTGAATTTCTTCGTTTAATTCATTTTGTCCGGTTTCAATTTTGTAAACTTCGTTCATTTGCTCTATCGATTCAGAATAATCACGAATATTAACTGCATCACCCAATATTTCGGCAACTGTTTCACGCGACTTATTAAAAAATGAAGAACCCTGAGTAAGTGCATCGTTAACAATAAAAAGTAACAATGCCAAACCTACAATTACAATTAACAATACTCCTTTGCTACGGATTTTACCAAGTAGTGCCATTTTAAGAATTTAATAATATAATTTTTTGAATTTATTTTAATTTTGAGGGCACGAAGATACAAAAAAAAAATGTTACATGAATAATCTTTGTGATTTTTTCTGATTATTAGTAAAATGCCAAGTTTTAGCCTCGCGCAAAACTGAAATAAAAAGCCGATAAAAGAAATTAAATTATGAATTTCGTGCTAATTTTTTTCTGTAATAAATTTCACCAATTCAATTCTGCTGTTAGTAACTTTAATACATTTTATCGTGAAACTTCCGATTCGTAAAACTTCATTTAATTTTGGGAAATGTTGATGATAATGCAAAATAAAACCGGCGATAGTTTCGTAGTTATCCGATTCGGGAATATCTAAGCCAAATTTAAGGTTGGCATTTTCAACTTCGAGTCGGCCTGAAAAAAGGTATTCATTTTCGGAAGTTTTTTCTGCCACATGTACAATCAAATCGTGCTCATCCTGAATTTCTCCAAATATCTCTTCTAAAATATCCTCAAGAGTAATTATGCCAGCTGTTCCACCAAATTCGTCCACAACCACAGCAATACTCTTTTTTTGCTGCATCAGTAATTTCATAAGTTTTTGCGCAGCCATGCTTTCGGGTACAATTGGTATCGGATTAATAAATTTTTTCCAATCGTTTTGATGTTCAAACATTTCCGATGAATGAATGTAACCGATAATATTATCGATATCGCCTTTGTAAATAGGAATTTTTGATAAACCGGTTTCGATAAATGTTTGCTTCAGTGTATTCAAATCGGTATTGTAATCAAGAGCAATAATTTCAGTACGAGGCACTGAACAGTCGCGAAGTTTTACTTTAGAAAAGTCGAGCGCATTTTGGAAAATTTTCACTTCGTTGTCAATAGTTTCCTCATCTTCTCCATTCATATAACTTTCCTGAATCAGGTAATTTAAATCAATACGCGAAAAAGTTTCATCCTGCTGCTGTTGCCCAAGTTGTATGCGGAAAAGCCTAATGAATTTAAACGATAGCCATGAACTTAAATGTGAAATTGGATAGAGTATAATATAAAAGAAATAAAGCAGCCATGAGAACACCCGTAGCCATAGATTTGGACTAACCCTGAAAATAGTTTTGGGTAGGAATTCGCCGGTAAAAATTACAATTATGGTAGCAATTATGGTTTGAATAAAAGTTATTAAAAATTGATTGCCCAAAAAATCCAACCATGGATTTAATAGACGTACCATAAGCAAACCGTAAATAACAAGTGCGATATTATTTCCTACAAGCATTGTGGAAATAAAATTCTGTGGATGTTTGTAAAAAATGGTTAGGATTGACGATGTAAGATTCTGTTGCTTTTTATCAAGTTCGAAACGCAGTTTGTTCGATGATACAAAAGCGATTTCCATTCCTGAGAAAAACGCAGAAAAGAGTAACGTTATTAGTATATAAGAAAATAAATCCAATTGTTTTTTACTTTTTGAGTGTGCAAATATAACAATTATTCAACAAGACTCATTAATTTTTGAGTTGTTTATTTTAATTTCGATGCTTTTACTAAAACGAAACAGAAGTGATATAAGGCTGATATAATGATACATACGAGCCTATAAGATTAAAAAGTAAGTTTCTTAATACAAAGGGCTTGTGGTTTCAAAAAAAAGCCGTATCTTTGCAACCGCTTTTTTGAAAAAATAATGATTCAGTAGCTCAGCAGGTAGAGCACATCCCTTTTAAGGATGGGGTCCTGGGTTCGAGCCCCAGCTGGATCACTAAATTCGGGAAAGTGAAAATAATGAGGAGATTCAGTAGCTCAGCAGGTAGAGCACATCCCTTTTAAGGATGGGGTCCTG
>CAYONE010000155.1:0-5240 GCA_964405245.1 uncultured Paludibacter sp. | reverse complement strand
ATGAGGGCGTTTAGCGGGCTAAACAACCGAATGAGAGTACAAAAGACGTTCAAAATAGCATCAATGATATATTTGTGTTATCTTAAATTCTTATAAAATGCGACATTATTTTTTTCCTATTACTTACCATCTATTTTTTGATAAAAAGAAGGATAGTATGGCAGTTGCATTAATATAGAATGGATATATTATCGAAATAATGAATGATTTGATAAATAGATTGTGAATATTGTAAATTTCATTTGCTTGTTTTAGAAAAATATAATCGGCGAAAAACTTAATAAAAAATAATGGCAATAAAACCATTAAATAAGTTGAATTATAGAATGATAGAATTAAAAGTGTTAGTTGAAACAAACTAATTGAAAAAATTAGTAACGCTGTAAAAATAATATCCTTATCAGAATAAATGGTGGCTTTTCCACTCCAGCGTATTCTTTGCTGAAGAAAACTTTTCAGAGTTTGTTTGGTTGAAGTGTTTACTATTGCATCTGAGTTTTTCAGAAAGCAAATTTTAGCGCCCTGCTTTTTTGCACTCAGCAACAGAAAAACATCGTCGCCCGAAGCTGTTTCATAGTGGAGTTCTTTGCTGTTTAGCTCCCAGATTTTTCGTGCAAAAGCCATATTGGCTGCATTGCACATTATTGGTTTGCCGACTCCAATGGCTCCAGCGCCCGAAGCATTAAGACTCATAAATTCTACTTCCTGTAAACCGTCGAAAAAAGTTCCTTTGCCCGCCATGCGTACCGGTGCGCTGATTAAGTCCGCTTTGGTTTCAAAGTAAAACGCAACTATACTTTCAATCCAATGTTCGGTGTGTGTGCAGTCAGCGTCGGTAGTAATTATTAATTCGCCTGTCGATTGGGTTATTCCTTCGGAAATGGCTCTCTTTTTTCCTTCGTGTTTAGGAAGTGAAATTATTTTGGCATCGCTAAACCCCGTTATGTTTTTCTTAAGGATTTTTAAAGTCTTGTCGGTTGAATAATCATCAACCAACACAAGTTCAAAATTGTTGAACGATTGCTTTTTCAAACTATTGAGCAGTGCTGCAGCATTTTTTTCTTCGTTGTGAAGTGCTATAATTACACTTACTGTGGGAAGATTCTCTTTATATATTCTGGAATCGGTAACCGGAATTTTTTCCCAGCCACGTGCAAAGTAAACTATCAGTGCTAAATAAGCAGCCGTAATAAAAACAACAAAATATGTAATATAAATAATCAAATTTGATTTAACTGTTTTCGTGAGTATATGTTTGTAAAATGATTCAAAGATATAAAAATTCATTACAAAAAAAGCACACCTGCTGAGAAGTGTGCTTTTCAAAATCTTTACAAAATAAATATCAATTCATTTGCTGATCGTTACATTCTTTGCAAATTCCTTTATAAGAAATTTCTACCAAATCAATATTGAATTGTGGTAAATCGGGGAGTCTGAAATACTCAGGATTTAAATTAAAAATATCATGTACTTTACCGCAGTTTTTGCAGATAAAATGTGCATGTCCTGTAATGTCGGCATCGTAACGCGCATTTTTTTCATCAATAACCAGCATAAGCGCAGCTCCTTTTTCTACAAAAAGATTAAGCGTGTTATATACAGTAGTTTTTGATAACGTTGGCATTTCAGGACTTAGCGACATATAAATTTCGTCAACGGTAGGGTGAGTTTTATGGGTTATCAGGTAATCCATAATTGCTGTTCGTTGTACTGATGGTTTAATATCAAATTCCTGAAGATACCTGTGAGTTTCAATATAAGCGTTCATTGTTTCGTAAAAAGAAAATTTAAAAAATGTTTATTGACTGCAAAGATAATGAAAGAAAGAATATGCTACATTTTAATTACGGTAAAAAAACATTTATTCGTAAAAAAAGCCGCATTTTTTTAAGTTGCGGCTTTTTTAAAAAAAATGACTAAAAAACTAAAGAATACCAAGTTCGCTCAAAACGTTATTGGTTGATCTTACTGCATCAGAACTCTGAGCAAAAAGTTTTTGTTCTTCTTCATTCAGATTGTAATCAAGAATTTCTTCTACTCCGTTTTTGCCAATCAGGCAAGGAACGCCAATGCAAATGTCATTCTGTCCGTATTCTCCTTCGAGGTAAACGCTGCAAGGTATAATTTTCTTTTTGTTATGAAGAATTGATTGAACTAAATAAGCTACAGAAACGCCTGGTGCAAACCATGCTGAAGTGCCAAGCAGTGATGTAAGTGTTGCACCGCCTCTCATAGTGCTGCTAACTACTTCTTCTACTTTTTCTTTTTTAAGAATGTCGGTTACGTGACGGCCTTTGTATGAAGCAAAGCGTGTTAGAGGTATCATAGTGGTATCGCCGTGACCGCCAATAACCATACAATGTACTTCGTTTTGGTTAGCATTCATCGCTTTTGCTAAGTAATATTTAAAGCGTGCAGTGTCGAGCGCACCACCCATTCCGATAACTCTGTTTTTTGGAAGTCCCAATGCTTTTAATGCCAAATAGGTCATTGTATCCATCGGATTACTTACGATAACAAAAATTGCATTTGGAGAGTATTCGAGAGCTTTTTCGGCTACATCTTTTACAATTGCAGCGTTAACGCCAATAAGTTCTTCTCGTGTCATTCCGGGCTTACGTGGAATACCTGAAGTAATAACTACTACGTCAGAGTTCGCGGTTGCTGAAAAATCGTTTGAGCTACCTACAAGTTGCGAGTCAAAGCCAAGCAAAGCGGCAGTTTGCTGCATATCCATTGCTTTTCCTTCTGAAACGCCTTCTTTAATATCGATTAATACGATAATGTCAGCTATTTCTTTAAACGCTAAAACATTTGCACAAGTTGCACCTACATTACCCGCGCCAATAATTGTTACCTTTTCCATAAAAATTTATTTTTGATTGTTGTTTTGTTTCTGGTTTGTTAAAAACGGACACAAAGATAATCATTAATTGGATTTGTTCAGATTCGAGTTTCGAATATTTTTCGAATTTATCACTAATTTAACAGCTTTTCATTAGGTTTTTTACTATGTGTAATTTGTAAAATTAAACTATCATTTAATCATTAAATTTTGTTTTCAAATTCAGTATTTTTGTTTATTAATTAAAGCATTTAAATTGAGAAATTTTTTGTGTATTTCATTCATTTTTTACAAAAAAGGTCAGGCAATTAAACCTGACCCCATTTCTAATCAATTATTAAAAAAAATCCTTAATAAATATCCTCACTTTCGATTAAACTTGTGGGTACAAATTCAATAAAATCAATTTGAAATTGTCCGCCACTTAATCCTTTAACCATTAATTTGTGATGACCTGGTTCAGTAAATCGATATGTGCCCAAAATTTTACGCAGGTTACTTGAGTTGTATCGAGCACTCTGACCTGCATACCACGATTCGTTAATGGCTTTAAAGCTGTGCGGACCTTTCATGTAGCCAAGATTTCGCATCATTTTATCGTTAAGGAATCCTTGTGTATCATCAGGATCGTTACCGGGCAGCACATAGCCAATACCAATGTCAGTTCCTAAAGTATTCAGGTTTACCGGTACACCGCAAGGCACACCATCAACATAAAATTGTGCCACTCCACGCCTTCCGTTCGATTGATAACCAAATCTTACTTCATACGTTTCTGCGGGAATGGGCGGCGTTGTAATAACAAAATCGTAGAGTTTTCCTCCCTGAACTACTATGAAAAATTCATCGCCCATGTAATTCATCAACTTGTCGTGTGCATTTGAGTAGCAAAGTACAGTTTGTTCAGTACATTCAAATCTATCGAGATATTTCGGAGGCAATGCATTTCGGTATAAATTGTTGCTATTATCGCTCGGTCGTCCGCGCATATTGTTGTTGGTTAACTCAGGAAACATGCTTGCCATATCAAATCGCAATCGTTTCGAAGACAATTCAGCTTCAACATCAGCGCTGTAAACCAAAGGTTTGTCTATTTCATGATAAACGCCATTTACCGCCAGATTGTCGGTATTTGCAGTAAGACTGATATATTCACCGGTTTCACTAAGTGTGTTGATTAAATTTGTCTGACCTGACGAGCGTTTTATTTTTACTTCAATCAACGAATTGGGGCACATTGTTTCGATAAATTCATACATATCAATGGTTTTCCACTGATGATTTGTGTCGTAATCAGTTATTAAACGACTTTTTATCAATTGTTTGTTGATTAAATGATAGGCAATAAACCTGTTCAAACTATTACGTCGGTCGGTTATTTCGTTCACATTAGCATCCTGCGGATATATCTGATCGTAAACAGAAGCAGCATATTCCTTCAATGTCGAAAGGTTGTTAATGTTATATTTTGCCAAAGTCAGGTTACTTTCCATAAATACGGTATAACCGAATTTACGCGTTCGGGGCGCGTATCTTTCACTCGAAACGGTTGTCTGAACAGCATTTTCGAGGTCGGTGGCTGTCGCCTGTGAAATAAAGTATTCTTTATCCACTGTTTTAAGCAGCGAATCGGCAAGCCCGGTTGCCACAAGAGCCTCGTAAAACAAGCTGAAATCAGGATTTTTCGAAATCAATTCTACAATTCCAGAGCGCACAGGGTCAAGTACTTTATTTATTTTATGTAAAACACCGTTATGAACCACAATATCTTTTTCGAGTACTTGTGAGTTTTTATTAATAAACGTACCATCGTCCGAAACGGTTACCATCACATAGCGGTCGCTCATGGTAATGTTTGGGAGACTTCCATTGCGTGGAAACTCATTGTGCATAAAAATATGTCCGTTTATCAAATGGTCGTAAACCATTTGCTTTAAAGAATCAGGAGTGAATTCCTCAAGTTTTTTCTTGCCTTTTTGGGCATAAAATTCTCGCAGCGCACTGTTGGTTGGCACAAAACAAGTGTACAAGCCATACGAATTGAGTAAGCCATCAACTTTAGTTAGCTGGGTGAGTTTTAGAAATTCGCTGTAAACAGTGTCGGATGCAAGATATTGTCCCATCATTTTTCCGGTGAAGGTGTAAAGATTTTCTCCTACTTCATCTGAATCACAAGAAATAAAAACTGTTGTCTGCATAATTAACACCAATGAAATCAGCGTTGATTTTAAGATTACCTTATGCATAGAATTTTTTTGACGAAAATTGAATTTATATTTTACAAAACCCTCAAACCCTGAAACTATAGAACTTCGATAACTTTAACTTCTTTTAAACACATCCTGCCATTTCAATTCCATTCTGTTTTCAGCAGGAAAATTGAGCCATAAAA
>CAYONE010000154.1:0-5301 GCA_964405245.1 uncultured Paludibacter sp. | reverse complement strand
GTTTGCGATAATTTTGTTGCTGATTTTCGTGCTATGATTTTAGAAAATCCTTATTTCAGTGCGCAAGAATGGTATGCACGCATATCCGATGATCAGAAACAGGGAGTGATTTACTCTAATGAAAGCGAGGAAATACTGCGGAAATTAAATCTGAAAACTTATGAATCGGATTATAAGATAATGATTATCTGGCTTCCTGAAAAAATGCATGTGAATTGCGCCAATAAATTGCTTAAAATTCTGGAAGAGCCACCTGAGAAAACCGTTTTTCTGCTTGTGTCCAATTCGCCGGAGGAAATAATTTCCACTATTTTATCAAGAACTCAGCATATAAATATTCCCAAACTTACCGAAGATGATATCGTTTTAGCATTGCTTCGCGATAAAAACAAAAGTGTTTCGCAACTTGATGCTGTAAACATTGCTCGTATCTCGGGTGGAAGTTTATTGAACGCGTTTTCAATCCTCAGCGAAAGCGATGAGAATAAACAAAACTTCGAACGTTTTGTTACAGTAATGCGTTTAGCGTGGCAAGTGGGAAACCGTAAAGATTACGGAGCACTGAAAAATCTGAAAAAATGGGCTGAAGATATAGCTCAAAGTACAGTTGGACGTGAAAGGCAGAAAAAGTTTCTGGAATATTCGCAAAGAATGATTCGTGAAAATTTCATTTTGAATTTGCAGCAACCCGAACTAAATTATCTCACTTCGGACGAAGCCGATTTTTCCGGTAAGTTTTCTCCTTTCATAAATGAGCGAAATGTTGAAGAACTTATGAATGAATTTGCGCTAGCCGAAAGACATATTGACCAAAATGTGAATGCAAAAATGGTTTTTTTCGATTTAATGCTCAAAGTGATAGTTATGTTGAAGATGTGAGGATAGTTACGAGTTACGAGTTACGAGTTACAAGTTACAAGTTACAAGTTACAAGTGAAATAAGATGTTTATAGTTTGTAGTTTATTGAGTTGGAACACAGCTTGTTCCGGTTTATCGGAAAAACTCGGAACACGAAACACAAAACACAAAACGCAAAACTCGGAACACGAAACGCAAAACACGGAACACGAAACGCAAAACACGAAACACAAAACGCGGAACGCGAAACACGAAATAATATAGAAAATGGAACATACACTCAATAACGGAGGTTGCAATATAAAAAAGGGTGGTTGCAATTGCCGAAGCAAAAATAAATTAGGCACATTCGACTGGTTAAGCGATTTGCCTGAAACTCTGAATGAAACAGATTATGTGGAAGTTCAGTTTAAAAATACACGCAAAGGATATTTTCTGAACAGTTTGAAAATTCCACTCGAAAAAGGGGAGTTTGTTGCTGTTGAATCTTCGCCCGGACATGATATTGGAGAAGTTACCTTGACAGGAAAATTGGTTTTATTGCAAATGCTGAAAAACAACTTCAATCCCGAAAAAACTGAAATCAGAAGAATTTACCGCAAAGCCAAAGAAGGCGATATCGAAAAATGGAATGAAGCCAAAGCGCGCGAACAGGAAACAATGATAAAAGCCCGCCAAATTGCCGAAAATCTGAAACTGAACATGAAAATTGGCGATGTGGAGTTTCAGGGTGATGGCAATAAGGCAATTTTTTACTACATAGCCGATGAACGTGTTGATTTTCGACAGTTAATCAAGGTTTTTGCAGAGACATTTAGAGTGCGTATTGAAATGAAGCAAATTGGCGCACGTCAGGAAGCTGGTAGAATTGGCGGTATTGGTCCTTGCGGGAGAGAATTATGCTGTTCAGGTTGGATGACAAGCTTCAATTCCGTTTCTACGAATGCAGCCCGTTATCAGGATATTTCTTTAAATCCCCAAAAATTAGCCGGACAGTGTGGTAAACTCAAATGCTGCATGAATTTTGAGTTAGATGCCTATATCGATGCTTCAAAAGATTTTCCATCGAAAGAAGTACAACTCGAAACCCTTGATAATTTATATTATCATTTCAAAACCGATGTTTTCAAAGGTTTAATGTCATACTCTACAGCTCAAAACTTTGGCGCAAACATAGTTACTATTTCCACGGAAAGAGCTCGCGAGATTATTGCAATGAATAAAAAAGGAATAAAACCCGATTATCTTCTTGAAAAAGATCAGGATACTGATGTAAACAGAAAGACAGAGTTTGATAGCGGAGTGGGCAATGACAGCATTAACAGGTTCGATAATCGCAACAAACAATCGGGAAATAAAAACACTAACAAGCATAGCAAAAACAAAAATCAAGGCAATAAAACAGTTAATGGAAGCTCAGAAGTTAATAATGAAAAAAGAAAACCATTAAAAATTAAATTGAAAAATAACGGAAACTCTCCTGAATAATGAAACAGATTTTTTTATTATTTGTTATTATGCTGTTGTTCATATCATGCAATAAAAATGATGTTTACATGCAATATTCACAGGTGCAAAATGGTGAATGGCATAAAGATAGTTTATTCAGTTTCGATATTGATGTGGCTGATACAAGTATTACTTATAATCTCTATGTTAATATTCGCAACAGAAGTGAATATCCATATCAGAATTTGTGGCTTTTTGTTAAAACAATTCAACCCGATAGTATAGTTACACGGGATACAGTTGAGTTTTATCTTGCCGATAATAAAGGTAAATGGCTCGGTACGGGTGTGGGTGCGGCTTTTGAAATGCCGGTATTGTATCGTCAAAATCTTCAATTTTCTCAAAAGGGAATATATAACTTTAATGTTATTCATGGTATGCGTGATACAGTTTTGAAGGGTATTAACGATGTGGGTATGCGCCTTGAAAAATTATAAAGTAAGTTTCGCTTTTTATTACCAAATTATCAGCAAAATAAATAAGTGGGAAAGAATAAATTATCGAAATTTGCCGATATGGCAACTTATGCGCATGTATTTCAGGTTTCATCACACGCGTTGCGCTCAGGTGTATTGTTTGAATTACAGGGAAACTGGAATACATCGTTTTTTAAAAACAACAACCCAATAGTACTTGAGCTTGGCTGTGGTAAAGGTGAATATACAGTTGGACTTGCCGAGCGTTATCCTGATAAAAACTTTATCGGAGTTGATATAAAAGGCGCCCGAATGTGGACAGGCGCAAAACTTTCACTTGAAAAAGGATTACAAAATGTGGCTTTTCTGCGTACGGATATTGAAATGATACATCATTTTTTCGGACAAGGCGAGGTAAGCGAAATATGGCTTACTTTTCCCGATCCGCAAATGAAAAAAGTTACCAAACGTCTCACAGCAACCAATTTCATGCAGACATATCTGAAGTTTCTGAAAGAAAATGCCATAGTTCATCTTAAAACCGACAGTAACTTTATGTTTACTTATACCTGCGAAATGGTAAAAGCAAATAACTTTCAGGTAATTTATTCTTCCGATGATATTTATGCTGCCGAACTTCACAATCCGATACTCGGAATAAAAACATTTTACGAGCAACAATGGCTTGAAAGAGGCATCAGCATAAAATATATAAAATGGATTCCCCAACTTAGAGAACAATTTATCGAACCTGATGTTGATATTGAAAAAGATAGTTACAGGAGTTTTGCGAGGAACAGAAATGCCCCCTAACTCCTTCAAGGGGGAATAAGAAAAACCTCCAATTATATAATAAATAATAACATCAAAGAGTAATATCACGAAGTAAAAACATACGAAGCATAATTTCAAGCGAAACATAATATCACGAAGTAAAAACTCAAAATAAAAATATGAACATAACATTATATCCGCAATTGGTGCTCGATGCATTGATACATGTACGATATCCGGGCACAGGAAAAGATATTGTTTCATCCGGAATGGTGAAAGACAATATCCGCATTGATGGAAATGCCATCAGTTTTTCAATTGTTTTTGAAAAACCAAACGATCCGTTTGCAAAATCAGTGGTAAAAGCTGCCGAACAGGCTATTCTTACTTATATTGGCGAAGATATTGAAATAAAAGGTAATATAACCGCCGAAATGAAGGAGATTCCAAAGCCAAAACCTGCATCTATTTTACCCGATGTAAAAAACATTATCGCAGTTTTTTCAGGAAAAGGAGGCGTAGGAAAATCTACTGTTTCTACAAATCTTGCCATAGCGCTTGCTGCCGAAGGTTATAAGGTTGGTTTGCTCGATGCTGATATTCATGGACCTTCGCTGCCAAAAATGTTTGGTGTAGAGGATGCACGCCCATATATGGACGAAGTTAACGGAAAACAAATGATAATTCCGCTCGAGAAATATGGTGTGAAAATGCTTTCGATTGGTTTTTTTGTAGAGCCCGAAAATGCGCTGGTATGGCGTGGAAGCATGGCAAGTAATGCCCTGAAACAACTGATAACCGATGCATATTGGGGCGAACTCGATTTCTTTATTATGGATTTGCCTCCCGGAACCGGCGATATTCATCTTACATTGGTTCAAACCATGGGGATTACGGGCGCTATTGCTGTAACCACACCGCAGGATGTGGCGCTTGCCGATGCCCGCAAGGGTGTAAATATGTTTACCGGCGATAAAGTAAATGTGCCCGTACTCGGACTGATTGAAAATATGTCGTGGTTTACACCCGCCGAATTACCCGAAAATAAATATTACATTTTTGGGAAAGATGGAGGAAAACGACTTGCCGAGGAAATGAATATTCCGCTGCTTGGTCAGATTCCGCTTGTGCAAAGCATTCGCGAACAGGGAGATGCAGGTAAGCCTGTGGCTGCGATTACCGATTCCATTTCCGGAATGGCTTTTCGTGAACTTGCCCGAAAGGTTGTTGAGCGGGTTGAATATCGCAACACAAATATGGAAGCTACAAAAAGAGTAGAAATTACACGATAATTTTTTATGATAATGAAAAGAAAAACCGCAGGAAGTGATTCGCTGCGGTTTTTTTGTACGTGTAAGCATTATTGATTTGTAATGTTTCTCTCGTTAAGAGGAAAAATTTTAATGTTATCTCATTAATCAGTAGGTTCTGCTGATATTTTACAAAACCAAAAACCTCTATTTGATTGATGTTAATTCTGTAAACGATTGTGTAACCTTTGAAAATTAAATTTCTGATTTTTTCATCTTCAAAATAAATTGATTTTCTGAATTGATATGGATTCTTTGATATTTTCTAAATTTCAATAATAAGGTCGTTTTTGAACTTTCTTGCCCTTGATGGACTATCTAAAGATATAAAATCTATTTGATTTTCAAGTCGTTTCAGAAATGACTCTTTAAATAATAGCTAAGTACATGACAAAAAAATAGAACGCAGACGGAGTATTCCGACGTGCCGACT
>CAYONE010000153.1:0-5455 GCA_964405245.1 uncultured Paludibacter sp. | reverse complement strand
ACTCAATACTACTATACCAGATATTTAATTGATTGGATATAAATTTAATTGCGGACGCTGATAAAAGGCCATTGTATTTTCGTTTAGTTAAATTAATATCTGAAACTTTGTCGCGTTTTGAACCATGTAATGCACTATCACGACCTTTGTATATTATAAGTTTATCATATCTTACAGATACAAGTAAATCACTTCTACTTAAGAACTTAGATATATTTTCCGGTAACATTGAGGCGGATACTAAACTTATGTAGCCATCGCGTCGTTGATTAAAATTTTGGTTCATTTGGATTATAATTTATTGGTAGGGTTTTTTTTGTGTAATCCCAAGTCATGTTAACTTTTTAAAAGTTCTTAAAAACTGTTAATATTATTTTACACAAAATCCCGGATTCAACCATTATGTGAATCCGGGATAAAGTAACTTGACTGTAGGGGCTTTGATACTCTTACGGGTCGCTCCCCAGCGTTGCCCGGTATGCCTCTCAAAGCGAAGTAAAGATATAAATAGAATATATTATAATGCAAATTAAAATACTGACAATGTGGCGTGTTTAAGTTTTATTAACATGACAAAATGTCAGTAAATGTTTTAATAAAATTAAGAATGTGTAAAAAAAAATGTAAATATTAATATCTGCAGGGAAAATATTAAAACAAAAATCCCGCTGCGATGGGAGCGCAGCGGGATTTCTAAAAAAAATATTATAGGTATTCCTTTAAAATATAAAAGAAATACTAAGAATCGGCATCAAGATTTATACCTGTAGAATCTGAAACGATAGAGCCATCTTCACGTTTAAAAGCTAAATAGACAGCGTGGTCGTGTGTTGAATCCAAGGTTAATTCTGTGTCAACTGTTATGGTTCCTGTATGTCGGATAACTTGACCAACAGGCAGGCTTACCGCTTTATTCGTGTCAGTGTCAATAACAACAATGTATGGAATATCAGTGTCTAAAGCATAACTATCGGCAGGATTAGATGTCCAGTCTATTTTTACAGATAATGGAGTTAACCAGGTGGCCGTTAAAGAAGCTGGTGCTAACATTTTACCAATAGAAATCTTGATTTTGCTGTAATCTAAAGAGTAAAGGCCGTTATTGAAAGCTTGAAAGTTACTACTCACAAAATCATTGAAACCTGACATTTTTTGTGCAAACCTATCCCATAAAGGTTTTACAACTGACGTTAAAATATCAGCAGCAATATGAACAAGAATTGTAAAACGTCTCCTTTGGAGAATTTGTGCTGCTGTTTTTGGATTAGCAACAGACAAAGGAAGGGATTTCATTACTGCAATACCTTTCCAAGAAGAACCTACTACGTTTGCGACCTTGCCGGAAAAACCGCCTAAGATACCTTGTTTAATTTTACCCATGATCGAGATGAATTTTGGTAAATAATTGAAAATGAATTGATGCAAATATATGAAAGATTTTAAAATAATTTATTAAGTTGAGTAAAAAAGTTCATGCAGTAAAAAAAGTATGTTCCTGGTGCACCGGTTAAGTATTTGACTTAAAGATAATAAAGTGTTATTAAACTTTTTAAAAGATTATGAAAAAATGAAAAAATAAATTTAATTGGTTTGTTTTCGGTGGCGGTGGCGGGCTTGCCGTTTAGCACGTAAAATGTTATTACGTTGTAAAATAATTGCTTCACTATTGAATGGAATAATATCCAAAATAGTTAAGTTATTTTTTTTTGGTTTGCGTGGTGTTGTGGTCATAATGTTTTGTATTTTTTGAGTTTTTGTGTCCAATGTGGTGAGCAACGGTTGTTAAATCGTTATCTATAGACATTGCATTTGTAACTAATAAGTGCCTGAAAGCATGTGTTACAGCGTTTTTATTACCATTTAGGTTTGTTATTGATATACCTAATTTTTTAAATTCACGGTAAAAGAAAAACCTTGAATATGATTCGTCAATTGCGTATGGCGCGGTGCGTCGGGAAATCCAGAATTGTTTATATATAGATGATACAGCAATTCTATCAAAAGAGCCTTTAGAACCATGTATTTTTATAACGCCATTCTTGGCAATATCAGAACCTTTAATGTGTAAAACTTCTGATATTCTAAGACCGTTCAGATACATAAGTTCAATGACTGCTTTAATAAGTAATGGCTTGGGAGAATCGGAGGCAATGACGCTATTGATTAATGAATCTAAGGCGTCGGAAGTTAATCGACTGTCACACAAAGTGATAGACTGTGCGGACGGACTTAATACGGGCTTAACCCGTCGTTGGGTATTGTAAGGATATAATTCCGAAAGTAAATTATTAAGTAGTATTACTTGTTTACGGGAGTGTAGAGGTCTTGACATTGTTAAAAATTTAAGACTTATTAAAATATTTTAAAAAGCATCACATTATTAACCAGTGATTTCAAAAACAAATATAATGTATTAACTTACTTAGTATAGTTAAAATTGTGTTAAATGTATTATTTGGCATTAAATAAAAAGTAATATTAATATATTTAAAGTAGTTTCACGTGAAACAATTGGAATATTAAAAAATGTTAAATGGTATCAATAGTAATTAAAAATAGATACAATAATTTGGAAAGTATTAAAAAAAGTGTTATCTTTATACCAGTTCTTTGAAATATTGTTAATCTTTAAATTTAAACGCTATGAAAAGCAAAGATTATTTGATTCGGTGCTGTTACCGTAAAGAAATACAGCGAAGGGTAGTATTACCCGTGATTGCAATTGCATACACAACTGAAAACGGAAGCGGTGAAATTATATTTGAATTTCGCTTCTGGAACATTGCAGCTAAGATGTCAATTCGTGATGGTTTAATTTAACAAAAAAAGGAGGTAAAAAATGAAGTTCAGAAAGTCTTTTATTTTTGGGGGAACTACAAAGCATGTAGTATTAATTCCAACAATTACAATAGCAAGATTTAGGCTTCTTCAATGGCATCAAATTGAAGTAAATTTCAGGCTGTTAAATCTTTATTTTTATATTGGATTTGAAGTAACATTTGAATTAAAGAAAGGAGGTAAAAATGTCAAGATTAAGGGCTGAATTTCGGAAGGATAGAAATTTACATGAGGTAGATTTAATTCCTGAAATTACATTGAGATTTGTAAACTATTGTAACGTTAAAGTTGTGATATTCAAAATTAGGCTCGCAATTTATGAGCTAAGTGTTTGGATTGATTGGCAAGTTTGTAAGAATTTAAAAAAGGGGGTGTAACATGTATGTAGTTATAAAAGAGGCTGAGAATAAAATGTATATTGCAGCAACCACAACAGTGGTTAACAAGATTGTAACCATAAGTCGAAATACTCTCTATAAGCATTGGAGAAATCACCCAGAAACGGGGTATAGGGTAAATGGTTATATTATCTTTAAAGCTAAAAAGATTGATTTCGATCAGCCGGTCAGTTTGTAACCACCAAACATAACGGATAGCAAAAAAAAAACAGGTGTGCATTTAACACCTGTTTTTTTTTTTTACTTGAAAGGCGCTTTTTTCTGCATGTGTGCATTTAACACATGCAGAAAAAGCGCAATGCCTTTAATGTTATATTGAAAAAGTAATATATAAGAAAAAAACAATATTTTATTAGAGCATCTAAGGGGCGGGGCAAACGACCGTTATACAACGATGTAAATTAAAGTGACCCGCCCAATATGTAGAATTAATGATGCGGAGATTGCAGCCCACCACCGCAGGGGGCACACCATACCGCCCCGATTAGCAGACATTAGCCCGCAGACTGATAGCAGCCGTAAAGGTAGCTTTTTCGCTGGGGGGCAGTGGCGGAGGGCTGGGCTGCCGTAATGCCCATAATTTAGTTCATATTATGTTTAAATAGCTTTTGCCCGAATGGTAACAGCCCGGAATACACCAAATTATGAAATTGAAAACCATGATGGCAAGGCGCGGCAATGCAGAATGGTTGGAATTAAAAAAATGCCGCGCCAACGAATGGAGTGCCCCGCTGGGAGGGCAAGCTGCCGCCACCTGTGGGATATAGGAGCGCGGCCAAGCTGGTAGGAGGTAAGATGTTTAGCTGGCCGCGCGCGGAGTGACTAAGCCCGCTTAGAAAACTCCACTTAGCCCGACCGTGGGGCACGGCTGACGCTATTTAACATAATATGAATTATGGGCATGAAGGCAGCCCAAGGCCAACGCCTGCGCCCCCCAGCGAAAAGCTACCTATACGGATGCTTACAGGCTGAGGGCTTATGTATGCTTTTCGGGGCGGTATGGTGTGCCCCCTGCGGTGGTGGGCTGCATGTTAAAATAAAAAATACCTTTTAAATTGAATTAATGAATATTTCATTTGAGCGATTTAGCTAAAATGAAATGTTTCTATTAATTTAAGTATTTAATTACCGGTAACTGAAGCTAATTTTTATTTTTTGAATTTAAGTCATTTTCTGCAGCATCAACAACGTTTTGTGAAAAATTTTGAGCTAAGAAATGATGTGAAATGTCCATTAAATGATGATGGATGAACATTGTAATAAGCTGGTCAAAGTGTCTTTCTTTTGCCTGTAATTCAGGTAATAAAATAGGGCTTAATGTAGCGGCATATTCTTGCTGGATTAAGCGGAGTAATTGAGCTTCTTTAACAAATGAAATAAAAAACTCTAATTTTTCATCAAGCTGTGAATTTGTCATAAGCCTTTGTAAGTGTTTTGATTTCATCAAAATCAAGGTCTCTTAAAAAGGTATCTGCTTGGTCTTCATTATATATTGGGTCGCTGTTGTAAAGGTAGTAATAAATTTTATGCAAGTGATTTTTATACTCATTTATGAAATAGTTATATTTATTAAAATTAATGCAAGCGCATGGCAAAGGAACTGAAAGAAAGTGCTCTTCAAAATATAATCTTTCTTTTGCGTCTGAAATCAATTTTAAAAGGCTGTCAGCGTGGTTTTTGAAATCAAATGATGTATATTGTCTTAATTGCCTCAATGAATCGCTCATGCCCCATAATTTGCCGGCAACAGGTATATTAGTAGATGCTTTAGTAGTGTATTTAAGAAGATATTTAAATGTATATTTAGCTGTGTTAATCATGCGTATTTGGCATGAAGGTGGGTTTCTATGACCATGGATTTTTTGAAATTTATCAATATATCCTAAAACGTTGCAGGTCTCATTCCAAAGATTTTGAAATTCTTTCATATCAATATACTTATCAAAAACACAATGAAAATGGATGTTTCCGTTATCTTGCTTTTCTGCTCTCCAAAAGTAATGTTCTATATTATAATGATATTTTAACTTGTCAATGAACTGCATTAAAATATGACGTTTAATTTCTTGGTCTGTGTGATGTTGAGATGAAGGAAGCGTCATAGTTGCAAAGATAAGTTGGCGGGAACGGTCTTTAAGTGGAATGTTTTTTTTGCGATTGTGATACTCAATACTACTATACCAGATATTTAATTGATTGGATATAAATTTAATTGCGGA
>CAYONE010000152.1:3849-5523 GCA_964405245.1 uncultured Paludibacter sp. | reverse complement strand
TTTTGAAATCAGCGGCTTCGCCTGTTTTCATACCGATTTGTTTCTGTGTGCGCGTGTCGAAACCATTGTGCAGGGTAAGTTCCAGAATTTTGGGCATATTGAAATAGCCGCAAAGGATATAACTTTCGGTGCCGAAAGCGCCTGTTTCTACGCAGCCCGAAGCACCACCATTGCGGGCATCTACTATATCTTTTCCCTGATTGAGCAGTTCCAGAATAATGGCGTCGGTATTGAAAATGGATGGCTGTCCGAAGCCTGTTTTGGTAATTTTCACTGCACGGTCGATAAAACTGTCGGGGTTCAGTTTGCTGAGTTGCACCATGGAACTTGGTTGCAGCAGTCGCATTTCCTCAATCACATCTAATAAAATGTACGACATTTCGTTGACTGCATCCGTTCCATCGGGCTTTACACCGCCCAGATTAATCAGACAAAAGTCGGTGTATGTGCTGCTTTCCTGAGCTGTCACACCGATTTTGGGAGGCGAAGGGTGGTTGTTGAATTTTACCCAAAAAGATTCGAGTAATTCTACTGCATCTGCTTTTGTCAGCTTTCCTTCGGCAATTTCTTTTTGATAAAAAGGATTGAGATGCTGATCAAGACGTCCGGGATTAAACGAATCCCAGGGGTTCAGTTCGGTTACCACGCCCAAATGCACAAACCAGTAATGTTGAAGCACTTCATGAAAGGTTTGTGGTGCATGTGCAGGTACCCGACGACAAACCTGTGCCATTTTTATCAGTTCGGATTTACGGACAGCATCAGTTTCCGAATTTGCGAGTTCCTCTAATTTTTCAGCATGTCGGTTGGCGAAAATAATCAGTGCATTGGCTGCAATTTTCATGGCTTTCAGCTCTTCTTTTTTGTCGTAAGCCTGCGGGTCGTTCACAAAGTCGAGCTGCGCTATGCTTTGGTCAATGTCCTGCATAATGTCGAGCATTCCTTTCTGAAAAATTTTATAGCCCGCCACAGTATGCCCCGGTGCGCGTTGCTCCATAAATTCAGTGAAAATGCCGGCAGAGTATGCATCTTTCCATTCATCGGTCATGGCATCCATCATGCGGTCGCGGTTGGAGCGGCCTGTCCAGAACGGAATAATGCTGTCGGCAAAGGCTTTTTTCGTTTCCTCGTCCACACGAAACCACACTTTTTCGCGCGAGTTAAGAATTTCCAAATCCTGCAGCGAGTGTACAGTGATTTCCGGGTAAGTAGGCGTGGCTTTGGGAGCCGGACCGCGTTCGCCCACGATCAGTTCCATGTCGTTGATACAAATAAATTTGTTGGATAGGATATATTCGAGCGATTTGGCGCGTTGCACCGGAATGCTGTCGCCGAAGGCAACATGGTTTTTATAAAATTCAGTCATCAGCAAAGCTCTCTCAGCCGAAATACGGTTGACGGCATTGAGACTTTGTTCGCGGAGTTGTTGAATTCTTAAAGTCATATTTTATTTTGCTTTAGTTTACGTAGCTAAATTTTAGTAATCGATATTCATTTTAAGTCTGTTGAATAATGTTTGTAACAAAGTTTATTAGGGGCAAGCGGTTAAAAAAGGGACAAGTGGTTTCCTAACCGCTTGAAAAACTGCCTTAACTTACTATACTTCAAGCGACAGGGATGTCGCTTGTCCCTTACTTTTCTCTAATAAAATATAAAACATGGGACAAGCGGTTT
>CAYONE010000152.1:0-3749 GCA_964405245.1 uncultured Paludibacter sp. | reverse complement strand
GTCGCTTGTCCCTTACTTTTCTCTAATAAAATATAAAACATGGGACAAGCGGTTTCCTAACCGCTTGAAAAACTGCCTTAACTTACTATACTTCAAGCGACAGGGATGTCGCTTGTCCCTTGTTAACCTTTTTAACGTTGCTTCGCTAATATTCCTAAATCTTCCAATCTACGGCGCTTGGCAGGGTTCATTGTAGCAATTTCTTCTGCTGAGTATTCGCGGTAAATGGTATCTTTGCCTTTGCGGCTTTCTTTTTTCTTTTTGATATCGGCTTTCGCTTTTCGGCGTAGTTCATCTTTCTTTTCTTTATCGGCTTTTCTCTTTTCTTTTTTAAGAATATTTTCAGTGCGCTTGCGTGCTTCTTTTTCAGCTTGAAGCCGTTTTTTTTCTTCTTTTTGTTGTTGGTATTGTGCGCTTTGTATTTCTTCTATCCTGCTTCTTCGCGCTTCAAAATCCGGATTGCCCTTTTCTATAAATTCCAAATCTTCGGCAAGTTGCTTTAGTGCTTTTTTCAGGGTTTTTTGTTGCGAATAACGGTAGCTAACGCTGGTTTCGGTAGCAATTTCATACGTGTTGACCATAACAGTGGTTTTCCATGCATTATCTTCTGTTTTCAGAGTTTCAACAAATACAGTTTCCTGAAACAACATGCGTGCAATAACATTACACTGCCCAAGCAAGTCGGAACCATGCATTTCGGTATTAAAAAGATGTTTGTTGGGTAAAATAAAATGGCGGCGAACAAATGCTACTTTGGTTTCGTCGGAGCAAAATTTGTAGATAAAACCCAGCAGGCCGAAAACAAAAATATGCCGGTGAGTCTTGTGGTCAAACTTATCGCCGTAGCGGATTAGCTTTTCGAGCTTGAAATGATTGTAAATGGTGAGCAGATGTTCGTTTTTGAATATATTACCCAGAATATGTTGCAGTTGCGTACCTGTACCCGGTGCGAAGTTATAAATAATCTCAGCCACATAGCCCCTGAAAGCAAACTGACCCAAAAACACATACCGACTATTGTCATTGTCGCTACCACCATCAGTATAACTGCTGTGCGTAAGTGCATGGTTCAGTTCGTTGGTATGGTCAGAAGCTTTTAACTGGTTTGCAAGTAACTTTATAATTTCAGGTCTGTTCATTTTAAAGAATTTATAAATTTAGCATGGAATATATGGTGAATAAGGAAAATAAGTAAAACTAGGGACAAGCGGTTTCCTTACCGCTTGAAAAAGTTTGATTAAGAAAGAAATTTAAGAAAGCGACAGGGAAGTCGCATGTCCCTTGATTTCCTAATTTTAAACCTAATCAAACTTAAACTTCACCATTCTTAACCCCTCACTAATTTTAACAAAGAGCGGAAGACGGGATTCGAACCCGCCCTTGCGTACTGGAGGTACGCCGTCAGGCTCTGAAGGCCTGTGTGCTGCCACTACACCACTTCCGCAATTAAACAAGGGACAAGCGGTTTCCCTGTCGATTGATGATATTTTTCAAGCGGTAAGGAAACCGCTTGTCCCTTGTTTTTATTCCATCGCTTGATATTATTTATATTTAACAAACAAGCGGTAATCCCTATAGCTATCTGGACGCTTGTCCCCTAATAACTTTTTTAAAGATTTGCACGGATGTCCGGAATCGAACCGGAACTGAGGGGTTGGAAGCCCCAGTCAAGCCCCGGAGACTTGTGTGCTGCCATTACACTACACCCGTAAGTAAGTAAGGGACAAGCGGTTTCCTAACCGCTTGAAATTTTCCTTTAACCTTTTTTTTTCAAGCGACAAGGATGTCGCTTGTCCCTTGCTATCCCTCAGCTCCCCTCTCCCCAGGGAGAGGGGCAGGGGGTGAGGTTGCACGGGCGCCTGGAATCGAACCAGGTCTGAGGGGTTGGAAGCCCCAGTCCGGCACCGAAAGCCGGTGTGCTGCCTGTACACTACACCCGTGTGAAATTTTAAAATAACCCAACTATAAGTTTTGTAAAACAGGAGATTTATATTTTCACAAAATTCCTGAAATTACTCTTGTCAATCACACTACATTGTGCATTATAGTTTTTGGTAAATGTAGTGGGAAATAGTATTTTTTTATTTGCCCATTTTATTTCATATCCGCTGATAATGCCGTTTTGTTCTTCTACAAAATCAACTTCCTGTTGTTGTTTTGTTCTCCAAAAATACATTTTCGAAAAAGTTTGCTTGTAAGTATTTTGTTTTAGTCGTTCCGAAATAAGAAAATTTTCCCAAAGAGCACCCTTGTCGGGTCGTAAATCCAAAGGGGTAAAATTTCCAATAATCATATTGCGGATACCGTTGTCATAAAAATATATCTTACGGTTTTTCTTTATTTCGTTGCGTTGATTACCACTGAAACTGTTCAACCTGAAAACGATGTAACCTTTTTCTAAAATCTCGATATATTTCTGTACCGTTACTTTGTTTATTCCTGCTATTTGAGCCAGTTCGTTGTAATTTACTTCGCTTCCCATTTGCAGTGCCAGTGCCTGAAGCAACTTTTCAAGCACTTCAGGTCTTCTGATATCCGAAAATGCTAAAATATCGCGATACAGATAACTGTTCACCAAATTTTTTAATATTTCTCTTTCATTGCCCTGATTGTTAATAACTTCGGGGTATAAACCATATAGTAAACGGTTTTCGAGCTGCTGAACCGATTTAAGATATCCTATATTTTTTTCGTATTCATCCCATGAAACAGGAAACAGTTCATATTCCCATTTTCTACCGGTTAGCGGTTCGTTAAGTACATTGCCAAGGTCAAACGATGAAGATCCGCTTACAAAAAGTTGAACATCCTTAAACTGATCGGTTATAATTTTTAATGTAATACCTATTTCGGGTATCCGCTGCGCTTCATCTAAAAAAATATACTTGTAATCACCTATTAATGTTTTTAATTCTTCGGTATTAGGCGATGTCAAAAGGCTTCGGACAGTGGGATCGTCAGCATCTAAAAACAAATAATTTATTTCGGACAAAACACTTTTAATAAGCGTAGTTTTGCCAACCTGACGTGCACCTACAAGTACAATTGCTTTACCACTGTTTATTTTTTCACGAATAGTATTTTCGATAAACCTTTGTATCATTTTTCAATTACTTTGTCGCAAAGATATAATTAATTATCGTAATATCCTAAAGTTATAACTAAAAGATATTATAATATCATCAAACAAAGGACAATGGTTTACAAGGGGACAAGCGGTTTCCTTACCGCTTGAAAAATTTAATTAAAAAAGAAAAATTAAGAAAGCGACAGGGAAGTCGCTTGTCCCTAACTATCTTAAAACCCTTTCAAACTTAGGTTTAGAAGGGACAAGCGGTTTCCTTACCGCTTGAAAAAGATTTAATTACTCAAACACCCAGGTTCCTTTCCAATCTTTCCAATCTTTGACCAATCCGGCTGCAACGGGGTTATTGCGTGTATATTCAATGGCTTCGTACAAGTGTCGATCGTCGCGTATGGTGGTATCCCAGCTTTCCTTGTGCCAAAGTGTGCCTTTCTGATTTTCTGCTAAATTTATTTCAAAAGCCGAATGTTGTTTTACCGATTTCAAAACATCTTCTAACCAAACTGGTTTTCCATTTTCGTCTTTTTCGTACAATGTAAACACCCAATGTACGTGATTTGGCATGATACAAATGGCATGATTTTTCAATTTTTTACCTTCCCAAAAGGTCAACGCATTATAAACAATGGTGGTATTTTCTGTTTTCGAAAGGTCAACAACGGTT
>CAYONE010000151.1:0-5567 GCA_964405245.1 uncultured Paludibacter sp. | reverse complement strand
GCAAAGGACTGAAAATCCTTGTGTCCCCGGTTCGATTCCTGGTGGCACCACAAAATAATCCTGATTATCATTGATAGTCAGGATTTTTTTTGTATATATTTTTAAAATTTGATCATGGTTCTTGGGTAAATCTTTTAGACGTTTTTCGGAGCTAAAGGGGTTTTGAATTTTCAGTATATTTACAAAAAAAGCAGCTCAATTTATTGAACTGCTTTTTGCGGTATGGACGGGACTCGAACCCGCGACCCCCTGCGTGACAGGCAGGTATTCTAACCAGCTGAACTACCACACCCTGGTTTTTTGTTTTTGTGTTTCTCGAACTGGCGACTCTCCCGACATATCGGGATATTCTAACCAGCTGAACTACCACACTATTATTTGGTCTTTGTTGTGCCTTTCTTCAAAAGCGGTACAAAGATACTGCAAAATTTTGAATCTGCAATAGGGCTAAAAAAATATTTTTAAAATAAGTACGAAGTTAATCTTCAAATATGACTTTGCAACGCCCTAATAGATGGTTGTTGAACGTCAGTATTGATAAGTTGGTGTTATAAATTAGTTTATTTTATTTGAACTCCTCATTATCTGTTAGGTGTAGATAGGTTTTCTAAACTAAACGATATGGATAGTAAATGTTAATTCTGATCGCTTACTTAAATGAAATAAATCTGATATATGCACTTGAAAATTATTATCTTTGCAGGCTAAATTTAACAAAACTGATATTCTACACAGATGAAAGCCGACGATAACACTGCCGTTTTACTTTTGCATTGCCCGGATAAACCCGGAATACTTGCCTCCGTAACAGAGTTTATTAATCAGCATAAAGGAAATATTTTATATCTTGACCAGTATGTGAACCGAGAGGAACAAATGTTTTTTATGCGGATAAAATGGGATTTGACTGATTTCAGAATACCTAAAGAGAAAATAAGCGAGTATTTTCAGGTTTTACTTGCTGAACGATACAATATGAATTTCAGGTTGTATTTTTCAGATACAAAACCACGTATGGCAATTTTTGTTTCAAAAATGGCACATTGTCTGTACGATTTGCTTGCCCGTTATGCCGCAGGAGAATGGTATGTGGATATTCCGCTTATTATAAGTAATCATCCTGATATGGAAAATGTGGCAAAAATGTTTGGAATACCCTATTATTACTTCCCAATAAATAAAGTAAATAAAGCCGAACAGGAAAAAGCGCAACTCTATTTATTGCATGATAACAAAATAACTTTCTGTGTACTTGCACGTTATATGCAAATTTTATCGTCTGAATTTATTCAAAGTTATCCTGATAAAATCATAAATATTCATCATTCTTTCCTTCCCGCATTTGCTGGCGCCAAACCATACCACGCAGCTCATGAACGGGGAGTGAAAATTATAGGTGCTACAAGCCATTATGTTACATCCGAGCTCGATGCCGGACCAATAATTGAGCAGGATGTAACACGAATCTCACATAAAGATACAGTTGAAGAATTGATAAAAAAAGGGCGTGATTTGGAAAAAATTGTATTATCAAGGGCAGTAGAAAAACACATTGAGAGAAAAACGCTCACTTACATGAACCGAACAATTGTATTTCAATAAAAAACTCTATTTTTGTATTTACAATTAATCTGAAAAATAGAATTTTATGGAAGTAACACGATTATTCGATTTGCTGGATAACTACCTTGAGAAATATCCGCAGCAGGAAGCAGCTTTAGCTTGTAAAAGAAATGGAACCTGGCGTAAATTCAGCATTCAGGAATATGTTGAACTTACCAATGCCATCAGTTACGGAATGATGAAACTCGGAATTGTCCCAGGCGATAAAGTGGGCATTGTGAGTGGAAACCGCCCCGAATGGAACATGATAGATTTCGCTATTATGCAAATGGGGGCTGTCTCAATTCCTATATATCCTACTATAAGTCAGGATGATTACAGGCATATTCTGAACCATGCTGAAATGAAATTAATTTTTATCGAAGGAAAAGATTTGAAAAACAAACTTCAACCAATTTTGCCTGAAGTAAAATCGCTAGAATTCATTTATACTTTTGATGATCAGGGAACAGATTTTCCTTTCCTTAATCAATTAATTGAAATCGGAAAAGCCAATCCAGAAACGGAAAAACTGCAAAAAATCAAATCAGAAATTAAACCTGAAGATTTAGCAACCATCATTTATACTTCGGGCACAACTGGCGCTCAAAAAGGCGTTATGCTTTCACATTACAACATTGTAAATCAGATAAAAAATCTGAAAGTTATTCCTTCCGAATGGAGCAATACAGCGCTGAGCTTCCTGCCGCTTTGCCACGCTTATGAACGAATGCTGGTTTATCTTTATCAATATTTGGGTATGTCGGTTTATTATGCCGAAAGTTTAGCTACAATTGCCGATAATATTAAGGAAGTAAACCCAACCATGATGTCGGCTGTTCCGCGTTTACTCGAAAAAATATACGATAAACTTTATCTCGCAGGAAAGAATTTATCTTTTATTCAACGTGTAATTTACTATTGGGCTTTTAATCTGGCTTTACATTATCAGTTGGAAGGAATGTCGGCTTGGTACAGATTTAAATTGAAAATAGCAGACAAACTTATTTACTCAAAATGGCGTGCCCGTTTGGGTGGCAATTTCGATATTGTGGTTTCCGGCGGTTCAGCGCTTCAACCACACATGGGTTCATTTTTCTCGGCAATGGGAATGCCTGTTTTCGAAGGTTACGGTTTGAGCGAAACTTCACCTGTAATTGCTGTAAGCCAGCGTGGTAAAAATGGTCGACGTTTTGGAACAGTAGGACCTCCTCTGCCTGGTGTGGAAGTAAAATTGGGTGAACGCGACGAAATAATCTGTCGCGGACACAACGTGATGATGGGATATTATAAAGATCCTGAACTTACAGCGCAGGTTATCGATACCGATGGTTGGTTGCATACCGGCGACACAGGAAAATTCACGCCCGAAGGACAATTGATAATAACCGGACGACTTAAAAGTATTTTTAAAACTTCGTTTGGCAAGTATGTGAATCCGCAAGCGGTTGAATCTAAATTTACAGAATCGCCGTTTATAGATCAAATGATAGTGGTGGGTGAAAACAAGAAGTTTGCAGCCGCATTAATTTCTCCTGATTTTATTTATCTGAAATCGTGGTGCGGAAAACATAAAATTAATTATACCAGCAATGCTGAGATGATTGAGAATCCTGTAGTTTTAAAAAGGTATGCCGAAGAAGTAAAAAAATACAATCAGAATTTTGGTGATTACGAGCAGGTAAAACGATATCAGCTTGTACCGGAAGAGTGGACTCCTCAAAATGGCTTCCTTTCTCCAACTCTAAAATTGAAACGCAATGTAATTGAAGCAAATTATGCTGAAAGGATAGAAAAACTATTTTCGTGAGTTTAAAATATCAGTTAGCAGACCGGTGATTAATAAAAGCCGGTCTGTTTTTTTTGAAAAACGGATGGAGTATTTGCCAAAAAAAAATCCAAAATCTTTTACGTTATCATTAGCCTAAATGAATTTTTATGTAAAACACTATCTGAAAATGAAATTGTAATAAAAACATCAAAAAATTCCTATATAAAAAAATAGAACTAAAAAATTGATTAATCGCTTAATTCGTAGTAATTTTGCGGGGTGAAAAAACGTTACTTCATATATATCTCCTACAAAGGAACAGCTTATCACGGCTGGCAGATTCAACCTAACGGTATTTCGGTACAGGAAGTGCTTGAGAAATCGCTTACTACTATTTTAAGAACAGAGACTTCTGTTACCGGAGCCGGACGAACCGACACAGGTGTTCATGCACGACTTATGGTAGCACATTTCGAGTTTGATTCCCCGATTGTAAATTTAGAAAGCTTCGCTTTAAAATTAAACAGCATACTTCCCTATGATATTGCTGTTTCAAAAATTGTGGAAGTTCACACCGAAGCTCATGCCCGCTTTAGCGCAACATCTCGCACTTACGAATATCACATTATATTAAACAAAGATGTATTCAGGAATGAATATGCCATGCGACTTTTTAGCGTGCCTGATTTTAAACTTATGAACGAAGCTGCTGAAATTCTGAAAGAATACACCGATTTCACAAGTTTCAGCAAACTACACACCGATGTAAAAACCAATAACTGTAAAATTCTAAAAGCAGAATGGACATGGAATGAAAATTCAGCTATTTTTACTATTGAAGCCGATCGGTTTTTACGTAATATGGTTCGCGCCATAACCGGCACCTTACTTGAAGTTGGCAAAGGAAAAATAACATTGGCTGAATTCAGAAAAGTGATAGAATTGAAAGATAGATGCAAAGCAGGTACTTCGCTTCCTGCTAAAGGTTTGTTCCTGACAAATATTTGTTATCCTGAGAAATTATTTATCAAGTAATCATTTGGAAATTACAACTAAGTTAATTCCAGCTAAGTCGGATTTATCCCTCAGACCACTTGGAGCGGTCAGACGGGTGTGCACCAAGCTAATTTCAACGAAATTAAATATCAACGCAGTAAATATCAAAAGATAAACCATGTGGCTTTTACTCTCTTTTATATCAGCATTATTACTTGGCGCGTACGATGTAAGCAAAAAAATATCTTTACAGAACAATGCTGTAATTCCGGTTTTAGTGAGTTCAGTTCTTATTTCTTGTGTAATACTTTCCCCTTTTGTACTGCTATCGCGTTTTACGGGTTTACTCGATGGATCTTTAGTTTTTGTGCCCTTGATTGATTATCGAACACATCTTCTACTGATTCTTAAAGCTGTAATTGTGCTAACATCCTGGCTTTTCGCTTATTTTGCCATTAAACATTTGCCTATCACTATAGCTTCGCCAATAAAATCGACACAACCGGTTTGGGTAGTTTTAGGTGGAGTATTAATTTTCGGCGAAAAACTCAACGGATTTCAGACAGCAGGTGTGGTTGTAACGCTAATTTCGTTTCTGTTATTTTCTTTTGCAGGCAAACGCGAAGGTTATTCTGTATCGAACAGCAAGTGGCTTTGGTTTATAATTATAGCAACACTTACAGGCGCAGTCAGCGGATTATATGACAAGTATCTGTTGAAAAGTATTAATTACATGAGCGTTCTTGTGTATTACACATATTATCAAGCTGTTATAATGTCAACTATTACTTTGTTTCTTTGGTATCCCACACGTAAACGCACCACGCCGTTCAGTTTCCGATGGTCGATTATTTTTATTTCTGTACTTTTACTCTCAGCCGATTTTGCTTATTTTTATGCGCTGAGCATTCCCGATTCCATGATTTCTATTGTAGCCACCATCCGGCGTTCAGGTGTAATTGTACCATTTATTTTCGGCGGTCTTGTTCTTCACGATAAAAATATGAAACTTAAAATGCTCGATATGGTAGGTGTATTGCTGGGTATGATTTTGTTATATCTTGGTTCGCGGTAGATTTTCCCAAAAAGTATAATCTGATTTCACTGAATAAATAATCTATTGACCAAAAATTCAAAATTTTACACTGCCGTACGAAAGTTTTCAAAAAAGCTGATTTTGCAATTTCAAATATTTATA
>CAYONE010000150.1:0-5908 GCA_964405245.1 uncultured Paludibacter sp. | reverse complement strand
AAGAATAACGCTGAATAACAGCGATATATAATATTAATCGAAATAAAGTCTAATAATAATAAGAGATTTTTTCACTTTCAGTAATTGACTCATTATCGGAGGTTAATAACCTGACATTTACAGTATAATCAAAATTCCCTTTCGGAAAAAGCGAATCGGAAAGTTGAATTTCGGTTTCGTCAACCGCGTTTAATTTCTTTTTCAGATACAATAGAGTATCCGGAATGTAAGTGTATTCTCCTAAATGTTTGTTGAATGATTTTGGCGAAAGCAGGATTTCGAGCCTTGCATCCAACAGGTTCAAATCATTCTCATCTGTGCCGCGCGCATATAGTTTTACAGCCTTTCCCCTGTATTGCTCTTTGGTATCAACCCGTAATGCAAGCCGGGTTTTTGCCAGTTCATATTCCTCATACTCAAAAGTACCGCTGATATATTCTTTTTCATCGTTTAGCCTCAGGCTGACAGTATAACTGCGGTCGAGTTGCAGTTTTAATGAATCGTGCAAACAGAATTCAAATGTATAGGCTCCTTTATTATAGGGTTTAAGTTTGGTCAGTTCAATATCTTTTCCGGGTTTTTCGAGATAAACATTAACTTCTTTATTTAATGGTTCTCCATTTCGGGTAATTATAAATGTCTTGAATTTTACAGTATCGCCGGGCAGGTATTTTGGCTTGTTAAAAACCATATATCCTGTATGTTTATTTCTGAATCTGTAATTAGAATAATTATAATCATAACCATCAATCCAATTAGAAATCCGATAGAAAGTATTTCTGAAAAATCTGTTGATAAAATAAATAGTTCCCTGAGGTCGGCTCTTTACAATCGATTTAACACCATCAACCGGAATATTCAACACGAAATTTACCGGAATCCAAACATATCGTATGGGTGTGCCGTAAAGCAACTGTCTTGTTCCTCTTTTGATACATGAATTGTTGTATTGCCGCGATAAATTATAGTAGGCTGTAAAACCATTGTATTTGACTTTTAACAAACCTTTCCGATTCGATTTTTTATCGAGATAGCATTGTGTTTTTTTATCGAAACAAATTTTTTCAGATCTGATTCTGACATCGGCATCCTTTATCAGATTTCCTTTTAAATCGTAAATCTGAATGCACAAATCGGTGTTGTTATTGAAAATAAAAACTTCAAAATCCTGAATTGTTGTAATCGAAACTTTTTGCAGATTTTTTTCAGAATATGTTTTCATATAATGTCCCACAGGGAGCTTTCCTGTAAACACATCGTCGGTAGGAAAAGAATCGACCAAAGAATGAAAGAAAGTTAAATCGATTTTCGGCAATTTGTTTTTGTAAATTTTTTCTGCTTCTTTATCGGATAGTTTATAAATATAAGTATAAACGCTTGTTTGTCTGCTTTTTAATAAGTTATTTGCATTCAACCCAAAAGGCAGAATTAGAAGTAGTATCAGCATTAAAAGGTTTTGTTTTCTCATTTTCCTGTTTTGTTTTTAAGGTAAAGATGCATTTTGGAGTAAAATTCCATAAAAAGGAAAAACATTTTTTAAAAGATTACAAGGAAAAAGTGGTTTCCGAACCGCTTGTTTTTTAATTTAAGCGACTCGGAAGTCGCTTACCCCCTTAAAATCCGCTTGACCCTTGATATTTATGTCCTCAATTTCAGCATTAACTGAAAAGCTAAATCGGACATTACCCACTCTTCTGCAATTTTATCGTTTTCGAAGCGGGAAACTACCATTTCGTGCCAGGTTACTTTTTCTGCGGATGCAGAAATTCCTTTGAGTTGCTTTTTGTGTGTTCCGGAAAATTTGCGCTGATAGCAAACTGTGGTTTCAGTTTGTGTCAGAATTTCGATTTTTTGCAGCCGTAAATCAGGAATTGCTGCATGAAGTAGTTTAGCATACTGCAAAATAAATTTATGACCTTTCATGGTTTTGTCGCCTGTATGTGCAACGTAATTTTCAGAAAAAAAGGCTGCAATTGATTCAATGCTGATTTCTTGAAATACTGCTTTATGTGCTGATTTGAGTAAAGATAGATAATTCATAACTAAAATATTAATTGCTTGATCTTGTGGTGATATTCGAAATATATCTGTACAGTATTTCTCTCTTCTTAATACCTCTCCCACCTGTCGTAACTTACCCGTTCAATTGTGGGCATATATACAATTTCGCCGGGCTGCCCACAACAGCCGGCACACGAACGATAACCGGTTACTACCCAGCCTTCGGGAATGGGTTGCGGACAAATTTCAAGTTTTGTTCCAATGGGTAAACCTTCGATGCATTTAATGGTTGGCATTTGTACAATTTCGCCATGCTGACCGCAACAACCTGCACATGAACGATAACTTATCACCACCCAGCCTTCGGGAATTTCCTGCGGACAAACCTCCATTGTCCCTGCATCTGATGCACCATCGATACGTTGTATTGTGGGCATTTGTACAATTTCACCGGGCTGACCGCAACATCCGGCACACGAACGATATCCGGTAATAATCCAGCCACGCGGAATCCGTTGCGTACAAACTTCCATTTTTGTACCTACTGCCATGCCATCTATACGTTTTATGGTTGGCATTTGTACAATTTCGCCCGGTTGACCGCAACATCCGGCACACGAACGGTAACTTACAATTACCCATCCCCGTGGAATTCGCTGCGGACATACTTCGATCGTTGTTCCTACAGGCAAATCATCGATGCGCCTGATTGTTGGCATTTGCACAATTTCGCCATGCTGACCGCAACATCCGGCACACGAACGGTAACTTACAATTACCCATCCATGTGGTATCGGACCGGGGCATATTTCCATGGTTTGCTGGCTGTATGCCGTTGTCAATGAACTGATAAAGAATGCTAAGAGGAGGAATGTGATTTTCTTCATACAAGCGGAATTAAATTTGAAAATAGAGAAAATTAAAATAAATTTCTTTTCTATCAGTAAGTTTCAGCACTAAGGCATTAAGTACACTAAGATACACATAGAAAATATTCAACAACAAACTTAGATAAAAATTCTTATATTTTTTTTCCTTCGTTTTTTAAAAAATTAAAGCTGAGTGTTCTGAGTGACTTAGTGGTAAAATATTTTTTTAATCTCACATGCTACTCATCATAATCAATACTTTAAGTAACATTTAAGAAAATTACTGACGTGTAAGCGGGTGGCCTGCACGTTTCAGTTTTTTTGTGCAATAGTACAACTGATTACCTTTAACCTCGTAACCCTGGGTATAGGTTTTCCCGTTTTCGTAATAATAAGTTATCAACTGCCCCGAAGTTTTCCATCTGAATCGATTTTCTGTAGCATTCACACGTATAGTTGCAGTACCATCGCTGAAATACCTGTGTACTACATTAAAACCCGGTGCATTAAACACCCAGGTTCCGAGTATATCAGAATTGTTTTCAGAAGATGAATTTACATCCTGCATAACAGAATTTTCATAACCTTTAAAAACAGAAATAGATTTTTCAGCATCGGAATAACTTTTAAAAATCTTTTTTTCTAATTCAGGAAGACCATCCAAATCCTTATCAAGATTTTCCATCGAAATTTTCTGATACTTCTGTAACTCTACAAGTTTATTAATCAGCTCCTTTGTTTCTGCCAGTTTCATGAACTTTTTTTTCAGTTCAATGGCATCCGAACGTTTTCCTCCGCTTGCACCACCCACAAAGTCGTATTGAAAAACTGTGGATATTGCTTCGCAGGTTAAATCGATTGGAGTTGAACCGGGAATCAAAAATTGAATCTGTTGCCCTGTAACTTCAATTTGCATTTTATTTACAAGTTTCAATTTCTGATTGAGCAAATCATCGTTTAAAACCTGATATAATCGGTTCGCATTGAGGACATAATTTTTGTTTTCCTCGTAGTTTTTTTCCATCAATTCACGTAAAGGAATTTTTGCCGGAAATTCATAAGGAGGTTGACCGTAAGTTTTACGGGTTCGAGCAGCTTTCTGAATCAGCTCTAAGCGTTCTTTTTCATTCATTCCCGGATTTGAAATTGCTTCTGTAAGTCCCTTATCTGCTTCATTGATCCATTGCGTTTCCATTGGAGACAATTGCTTTTGAGCTGCAACATTATGTTGCATGCAGATTCCAAAAATTATTACAGTAATACATTGTTTAAATTTCATTTCTTCTAAAGTATTTTAAAACCGGTGAACAATAAAGAAAATTCAAATATCAGTGTGTGAAATTAATAAATAATCAATAAAAACAAATAAATTCGCTTTATTATATTGATTTATTCAGTTTTCATAGTAGTTTAATATTAATATAATTCATTGTCTTTCTGCTTAATAAATGTGTTGCTTGGTGCATTTTGTGTCAACTTTGGTATTTTGGGATATAGTTAAATGTGTTGTTACACAAAGTGAATCAAAGATTTACACAAAGTTTCACAATGAAAATTCATAAAAAATAAATTAACATATAAAAATCTGTATATGAACTGTATATAATTTAATTTATCGTTTTTATATAGTTATCAATCATATATTAAATTCAAATGCAAAAGATGAATTGATTGATAATAAAGTTATTAGTAGTTCTACAGATTTACAGGTAAATTAATAACTTTGCAAACCTTTTAAATTCAGTGTGGGATTTGAGGTTTGGGATTAAGATATTAGCTCATTAAGTTATTGGCTCATTAAGATATTGGCACATTAGCAAATAGTCAGCTCTTTGCGCCACGAAGTGGCAATATATTTTAACCCAATGGCAACGCCTTGGGAGGAAAAAAGCATACCGAATATGCGCCCTGAAAGGGCAAAATAAGAAAGTTGAATTAAATCGTAAATCGTAAAACTGTAAATCTTTAAATTGTAAATTGTAAATTGTAAATCTTTAAATTGTAAATCAAAAATGACTGTTCTCTACGAAGATAACCACATAATAGCCGTAAACAAAACCTGCTCTGAAATAGTGCAGGGCGATAAAACAGGCGACGAACCTCTTTCTGAAACCATTAAACGTTATTTGAAAGAGAAGTACAACAAACCCGGTGAGGTTTTTTGTGGCGTTACACACCGGCTCGACCGCCCTGTAAGTGGCGTGGTGCTTTTTGCGCGTACAAGCAAAGCACTTGCCCGACTGAATGAAATGTTTAAAAATCAGGAAGTAAAGAAAACTTACTGGGCTATCGTAAAAAATCCGCCCAAAGATGCGGAAGGCAGATTGGAGCATTTTTTGGTTCGCAACGAGAAGCAAAACAAATCGGTAGCGCACGAAAAAGCAGTGCCCAATGCAAAAAAAGCAGCGCTTACCTACAAACTGATTGCACATTCCGACACTTATTACCTGCTCGAAGTGCATCTCGAAACCGGCCGTCATCATCAAATACGTTGTCAGCTGGCAAAAATGGGATGCCCCATTAAAGGCGATTTGAAATACGGTTTTGCGCGCTCCAATCCCAACGGTGGTATTAGCCTTCATGCCCGAAATGTGGAATTTACCCACCCGGTTTCAAAGCAGCTGATTCAAATTACTGCTCCCGTGCCCGAAGATGATAAATTGTGGCTGGCCTTTGAGAAGTTGGTGTAAAAAAACCTAACAGGTTTTAAACCTAACAGGTATTACTCTTCTGTTAGGTTTGACTGGTTTCCGGTCTTAGACCTAACAGGTTTCCAAAACCTGTTAGGTCTGTCAGGTTTCCAAAAACCTGTTAGGTCTATTTAAAATTTGTCTCCAAAGCCTGACTTATATTTTTCTTCTGCCTGAGTTCGGATGATAATAGGATGGTATAATCATAGGGGCTCTGCTACTGCGCGAATTTTTTCGCGTGGTTATCGATAATTTTTAATTGTTTGCCGCACTATGAAAATCGTGTGGCAGCGGCGGTATTACCGGTGGTTACTCACATTAAGTCCTTTCAGGACTTGGTTCTTTGCT
>CAYONE010000149.1:0-6008 GCA_964405245.1 uncultured Paludibacter sp. | reverse complement strand
GTTTTTCGGCACTAAAGCCGCTTAATATTTATTTTTTTTCTAACGGACTATTGAAAATTCAAAGCTGGTTATTGGGTTCAATTAAAGATATTCTGTACAAATTTGATAATATGTTTGGGATAATGATAATAAATGTATCTCCTGTTGAAAATATTGAATTTTGCACCATCAATAATGTAGATAATGCAACTAAAACAAAATTTGAAAATTATAATTCAAAAACTGAGAAACGTAAAACCTTTGAAGAATTAAGCGAGATCTGCAAGCAGCTTGAATTTAAACAAATAAATAAATCAAACTACTATTATTACATGCCAACTGTTTTGAATAAAAGTCTTCAATCTATCAAAATTGATTATAAAATATTGCATGTTTGAATTGACAAATATTTAATTGACAAATAAAATTATTAAACTAAAGTATTAATTGTAAATTTTTTATTGTTAAATAAATAACATGTAACTTTAATTAAGAATAACTATCATTTGTTTACAGTGGCTGTCTTTTTTTAAAAAAAGACAGCTTTTTTTACGATAAATTTGATGGCTATTTGGCTATAAATAAAAATTCAGTTTTATTTCAACCGGAATAATGTTAATAACTCAAATAGTTTTTATGTAATCATGCCCAATAATTATATTACTTTTGTATGATATTTTATAGTAAATTTCATGCAACTTAATTCCCTCTCCATATTAAATTTTAAAAACATTATTTCTGCCGATTTGCAGTTTTCGTCCAAGATTAACTGTTTTATTGGCGATAACGGCATGGGGAAAACAAACGTGTTGGATGCTATTTATTACCTGTCGTTCTGCAAAAGTCATTCTTCGGCTGTTGATTCGCAAAACATCAATCATGATGCTGATTTTTTTATGATTCAGGGAAAATATTCCTTGAAGCAAAACGAAGAGGAAATTATGTGCGGCATGAAACGCAGGCAGAAAAAGCAGTTTAAAAGGAATAAAAAAGAGTATGAACGATTGTCCGATCATATTGGTTTACTGCCTTTAGTGTTGGTTTCGCCCGACGACACATCTCTTATTTCAGATGGAAGCGATGAACGACGTAAATTTATGGATGGGGTGATTTCGCAGTTTAATCATACCTATCTTGAATATCTTATTAACTATAATAACGCGTTACAGCAGCGAAACGCGTTACTTAAACAGGAAAATTTACACGAATCCGCACTTTTTGAAATTTGGGAAGAAAAACTCTCTTTTTTTGGCACTTATATTTATGAACAACGCAGAGATTTTATAGCTCAGTTTGTTCCTATTTTCAATGATTATTATGCTGAGATTTCGCAAGGTGTGGAAAGTGCAGGCCTATCGTACCAATCAGGGCTCCAAAATGGCGATTTAAGCAAGCAACTTGCCGAAACCCGTGAGCGCGACAGATTAATTGGTTATACCACGCGTGGCATTCATCGCGATGAGATGGAACTGACACTCGATGATTTCCCTTTGAAAAGAGTAGGTTCACAAGGGCAAACCAAAACCTGTTTAATTTCATTGAAACTTGCACAGTTCAATTTTCTGAAACGTATCCATAAATTATCCCCGATTCTTTTATTAGATGATATATTCGATAAACTTGATTCGAAACGTGTAAAAAAAATTGTACAACTTGTAGCCGGTCATAACTTCGGACAAATTTTTATTACTGACACCAACCGAGAACATCTTGATCAAATTCTTCTTCATATTGATCAATCTTCTTCCATTTTTGTAGTTCAAAGTGGAACGATTTCTTCTTTTGATAAGATTTTAACTTCATCAAAATAGTCAATTTAAATTTTTATTTCTTCCCGCTTTCGTGTGCCAATAAATTAGAATAAAATATTTTTTGGAAAACTTTTTAGCTATTTTATATTTATATATATCTGATATTTAGTTATATAAAAAAAATATTCGAAAACATTATATTTGTAATATATAAAAATATTAAACAAAATGTTGTATTTGTAAGATTATTTCCGTAAAATTGTAACTCCAATAAAAGCCTCAAATAAATTTATTAACTCGCTAATATATCATATTTTACAAAAAAGAATTGTGGAAACAAAAATTTACTTACAAGAAGAAATTCGAAAAGCTGCACTTGAATTTTTCAAAGGTGACGAGCTTGCAGCAACTGTATGGGCAACAAAATATGCATTGAAAGATTCCTATGGCAATGTATATGAGCTTACGCCCGATGACATGCATCGTAGGTTGGCGCGTGAAATTGCCCGCATCGAAAAGAAATATCCCAATCCGTTGGATGAAGATATTCTATTTGAGCTATTTAGAGATTTCAAATACATTGTTCCTCAGGGAAGTCCGATGACCGGAATTGGGAACGATCATCAGGTTGCCTCTTTGTCAAATTGTTTTGTAATCGGTTTTGATGGCGACTCTGACTCTTATGGAGCTATTATAAAAATTGATGAGGAACAAGTGCAGTTGATGAAACGCCGTGGAGGTGTTGGTCATGATTTGTCTCACATCAGACCCAAAGGCTCTCCTGTAAACAATTCGGCGCTTACTTCTACCGGTATCGTTCCTTTTATGGAGCGATATTCAAACTCTACCCGAGAAGTAGCTCAGGACGGTAGGCGCGGAGCATTAATGCTTAGTGTTTCGATAAAACATCCGGATTCTGAACTGTTTATCGATGCAAAAATGGAATCGGGCAAAGTTACAGGCGCGAATGTTTCTGTTAAAATTGATGATGATTTTATGCGCTCTGCTTTGGAAGGAAAACCTTACGTACAGCAATATCCGATTTCTTCGAACGACCCAGTGTATCAAAAAGAAATTGATGCTTCGGCGCTTTGGAAAAAGATTGTACATAATGCATGGCAATCGGCTGAGCCGGGAATTCTATTTTGGGATACAATAACACGGGAGTCTGTTCCGGATTGTTATGCTGATTTGGGATATAAAACTGTTTCTACCAATCCTTGCGGCGAAATTCCATTGTGCCCCTATGATAGTTGCCGTTTGCTCGCAATTAACCTGTACTCGTATGTTGTAAATCCATTTACAAAGGATGCATATTTCGATTTTGATTTGTTTAATAAACATGTCGAACTTGCGCAACGTATTATGGACGACATTATCGATTTGGAAATGGAAAAAATTGAAAAAATTATTTCCAAGATTGATGCAGATCCTGAAGATAATGATATTAAAAACACTGAATTTCAGCTTTGGGAAAAAATAAAAGTAAAAACTTCGCAGGGACGACGTACAGGTGTAGGAACTACAGGTGAAGGTGATATGCTTGCAGCACTCGGGCTTCGGTATGGAACAGATGATGCAACTGATTTTTCAGAAAAGGTTCACAAAGCACTTGCAATTCATGCCTATCGTTCATCGGTTGATATGGCGAAAGAGCGTGGTGCATTTACTGTTTACGATACCAAAAGAGAATTAAACAATCCGTTTATTGCCCGTTTAAGAGATGCTGATCCAGAGTTGTATGAAATGATGAAAAAGTATGGGCGTCGTAATATTGCTTGTCTTACTATTGCTCCAACAGGTACAACAAGTATAATGACACAAACAACCTCAGGTATCGAACCTGTTTTCATGCCTGTTTATACACGTCGCCGAAAAGTTAATCCGAACGATAAAAATGTGCGCATTGATATGGTGGATGATAATGGTGATGCATGGGAAGAATATATAGTTTTTCATCACAAGTTTGTTACTTGGATGGAAGCAAACGGTTATCCAACTGCAAAATATTATACCAAGGAAGAAGTTGAAGATTTGGTTGCACACTCGCCATATTATAAAGCAACCGCGAACGATGTGGATTGGCTTAAAAAGGTACAAATGCAGGGTCGTATTCAGAAATGGGTAGATCATTCAATCAGTGTAACTATTAATCTTCCTAACGATGTTTCTGAAGAGCTGGTAGGAAATCTCTATGAGGAGGCCTGGAAATCTGGATGTAAAGGTGTTACAGTTTATCGCGATGGATCACGCACAGGTGTATTGGTAGCTGTAAAGAACGAGGAGAAAAAAGATGAGAAAACTATTTGTTTTCCATATACCGAAGATGCTTTAATTCGACCTAAGGAATTGGCTTGCGATGTGGTTCGTTTTCAAAATGCTAAAGATAAATGGATTGCTTTTGTTGGATTAAAGGACGGGAAACCCTATGAAATTTTTACCGGACTTGCTGATGATGATGAGGGTATTTTGTTGCCAAAAACAGTAACAGAGGGAAAAATAATTAAAACTGTTGATGATGAAGGTAACAAACGTTATGACTTCCAATTCCATAACAAACGAGGTTATAAAACAACTGTTGAAGGATTATCGCATAAATTTGATAAGGAATTCTGGAACTACGCAAAACTTATTTCCGGAGTATTACGTTACGGTATGCCTATTGATCAGGTAATTAAACTTGTTTCAGGATTGCAACTCGATAGTGAATCCATTAATACATGGAAAGCTGGTGTTGCACGTGCTCTTAAAAAATATGTACCCGATGGTACCGAAATTTCCGGACAGAGCTGTCCATCATGTGGTCAAAAAACGCTTGTTTATCAGGAAGGTTGTTTAACCTGCAAAACCTGTGGATATTCGAAATGCGGATAAGTCAATAAAAAAAGAGTCGAAAGACTCTTTTTTTATTCATTAATTATTATCACTGATAATATAAATATAGTTTTATAGTACAACACTTCGTTATAAAATAAATAAGGCGCAGAGGAAAACGATAATTTTTTTTTTTTAATTATTGGGTTGATATACTGCAATATAATCATTTTTTTAACGATCTTTTGTATTTAAGAATTAGAATTTATTGTCTGTAATTCGATAAAAGTAATATTATAAAAATTCAAATTATTTAATCCATTTTATCTGAACAATTCTACAAATTTTACTGAAAATGAATAAAAAATTTACTCAAAAAATAATAGTTACCGAAAATCAAACAGCCGAAAAATTAGGTTCAGGTTTGTTGCCTGTATTTTCAACACCTTCTTTGGTAGCATTTATGGAAAATACAGCTATGCAACTTATCGATTTACCTGAAGGAAGTTCAAGTGTAGGTGTATCAATTAATATTAAACATTTAAAAGCAAGTAAAGTGGGTACAGAAATAATCTGTAATGCTGAATTAATTGAAACTGAAGGCAGAAAATTTACTTTTAAGTTGCAAGTTTTTGATAAATCAGGCGATTTGATTGGTGAAGGATTCCATGAACGATTTTTGATTGATAGTAAAATATTTTTAGATAAACTAAACTAAAACAAGTAGTTGTAATAGTTTAATTTTGTTTTTTTCAATAAATGAAAATTTAGCTTTTCGAAATCACAAATTTGCAATGAATAAACTTATGTTATAATAGTGTTTTTCTGGCACAATTTATGAATATATTGTTTCATCAAATTTCTTTATTGTTAAATTATAAATTCTATCAAAAATGAAAAAAATCTTTATGCTTGCGTTCTTAATCGGAGTTGTTATAAACTCAGGCGCACAAATTTCCACTACCGGATTAAAAGATGTTACTAAAAAAGTTACAACTGCTGCATCTTCAAAAGGTTTTGATGTAAATACATTAAAAACGCAAATAATGTCGCAATTAACAACTAAATTAGCGTTAAACTCTGACCAAAAACCAAATGTCTTATCGTTGGTAACAAATTTTCTTGATAAAAAAGCCGGAATTATTAGTTTAGCCAAAACCAACAATAATAAATATATTGCTGAGTTGGCAAAACTGACTGAAAAACTTAATACAGGTTTGAAGACAGCCTTAACAGCTCAACAATTCAGCAAGTTTTTATCTTTAAAACCAAAGACAAACGATACAGGAAATATTTTAAGTCAGTTGTTTTATTGATTCGTAATCTTTCTCAAACAATATTTTTTAAATATACATCCGTTCAAAAATCTTTCTGATAGACTGATTATGAAAATGGATTTGAAATAAAAAAAGCTGACAAAATTGTCAGCTTTTTTTGAGAGCGGAAGACGGGGCTCAAACCCGC
>CAYONE010000148.1:0-6053 GCA_964405245.1 uncultured Paludibacter sp. | reverse complement strand
TTATTTCAAAAATTCCTTATCTTGCCGATTTGGGAGTTACAGCTTTGTGGACTACACCATTATTCGACAATAATGATACAAGGTATTCCTATCATCATTATGCTGTGTCTGATTATTACAAAATTGATCCGCGAATGGGCTCGTACGATGATTTTGTACGAATGACTAAACTTTGTCATGATAATGGCATCAAGTATATTCTCGATGTGGTTCCAAATCATTGTGGTGGTGCACATTGGTGGATGCAAAGCAAACCTTCTTCCGACTGGTTCAACGAATGGCCAAGGTTTACATCATCCAATTACCGGCTGATAGCTTGGACTGATCCCTATAGAGCTGAAAGTGATTTGGAACGCCTTACAAAAGGTTGGTTTGCGCCCAATATGCCTGATTATAATCTGAACAATCCGCTCGTATTCGACTATCTTCGTCAGGCTTATATTTTCTGGATTGAAAGTTCATATACTGCCGGAATGCGCGTTGACACATATCCTTATAACGATATTAATGTTGCTGCCCGATTTATCCAATCAATTCGAGACGAATATCCCAAAATGAATGTGGTAGGAGAGTGCTGGGTGAAAACGCCTGCCGAAACTGCTTATTATCAGTCGGGAAATAACAATAAGGATGGTTTCGATTCCCGACTGCAAAGCGTTATGGATTTTTTGCTGAAAGATGTTTTTCACGAAGCGTTTAATCAGTCCGAAGGTTGGGAAAGTGGTATGGCGCGTTATTATGCTCATTATGCGCAGGATTTTGTGTATCCGAATAAAAATCTGATTATGAATTTTTTGGATAATCATGATATAGATCGGTTTTCAACAGCAGTGAAAGGCGATGTTCGAAAATTTAAAATGGGTTTGGCTATGTTGATGACCACGCGAGGTTATCCGCAAATTTATTATGGTACCGAAATTATGCTCGATGGCATCGCAGGCAGTTACGAAGGTCATCGTTTCGGGTTTCCGGGTGGATGGAAAGAAGATATTCGTAATGCTTTTACAAAAAATGACCGTACCAATGCTGAAAATGAGGTTTTTAATTATTTGCGAACTTTGTTACATTACCGCAAAAACAATACTGTGTTGCAAAACGGACGCATGAAACAATTTATTCCCGAGGATGGCATTTATGTATATTTTCGCTACAACGACGAGAAAACCGTGATGGTGGTAGCAAACAATAACGAACAGGAAAAACACGTGGATGTTAAACGATTTGGCGAAATGATACGTTATAATACAACAGGTTCAGAAATTACATCTGGAGCAAAAATTAATCTGAGTGAATTGAAAGTACCTGCAAAAACAGTATCAGTTATCGAAATTCAATAACTCTACTTTTCAATATTCTTACATCAACCACATAAGAACAAAAAAAATAAAAAATTTAACTTGTAACAAAAACACATTTACATTGTTGAAAATTATTTCAAATGTTGACTTATTTGTTCTTATATGGTTCAAAAATCTTTATTAATTTGTTTGAGTTTTAATTTTGTTAAGTAGAATTAATTATCTCGCAAAATATATGAAAAAAATTTCATTTACCGATTTTTCAGGCAAATTGCGCAGGCTTGCTACCCGTTTTCCTTTTCCGGTTATTTTTATTGCGGGTTTGGCTGTTCTGTTTTTCATTGTCATCAATCAGCCTGATGCTGTTGTTCCTCAAAGATTATGGGCATTTTTCGCAACCGGAATTCCTGTTGCTTTGATGTTTTCAATATTTACAGAAAATATTAAAAGTCAGTTTTTACGTTATGGGATATTATCGTTAGCAATTTTACTGTTAGCATTGCATATTATTTTCCTACCCGCGAAACTACATACAGTTGATATATTTCAACTTATAGCCATTGGAGCAAGTTTTGCACTGGCGTGTTTTGTAGTGTCATTTTATAGAAAAAACGATGCAGTTTCGTTTTGGGAGTTTTCAAAAACATCAGTATTACAAATTATTATCAGTGGCGTTTTTGCGCAGGTACTTATGATGGGATTAAGTCTGGCGGCGCTTGCACTCGATCAGCTTTTTAAGATAAAAATCGAAGTTGAAGTTTATCAGAATCTCGCGGTTATCTGCTACTGTTTGTTTATGCCTTTGTTTTTTTTAGCTAATATCCCCTATGGTGAGGAAAAGTTTAAAACTGAACTTCTCAATCAGAAATTTATAAAAATACTCGGTTTATACATTATTTTTCCTATTTTGGCTATTTATACAGTTATTTTGTATGTTTATTTTATTCAGATAATTGTAAACTGGGAATTGCCCAATGGATGGGTAAGCTGGCTGGTTACAGTATTGGCTTTGGCGGGTTTTAGTACTCTTATGCTTCAATATCCGTTGCATGTAGAAAAAAACAAAGTTGCGGTATTTTTCTCAAGGTTTTTCCCACTAATACTGCTTCCGTTGCTGATGTTGATGACGGTAGGCATTTTCCGCCGTATTTCCGATTACGGACTGACAATCAATCGTGCTTATGTGCTTGTTTTCAACATTTGGTTGTATGGCATCAGCATTTACTTACTGATTACACAATCCAAATATCTGAAATATATTATTTATTCGTTTTCGATAATAGCATTAATTGTTTCAATAGGTCCATGGAGTGTTTATGCTGTAACAAAACGTACACTGCTAAACGAAACCAATGAATTGCTAATTTCGATGCAGTATCTCGAAAATGGTAAACTTAAAATTGCAGAAAAACTCAAAAACTTGCCTGTGAATGAAAAAGATATGCAGAAATTAGATGAAAAAGTTTCTTATCTTGCTCTTAACTACGGAAATGGAGTTTTACAGAATTATTTCTACCAAAATACAGATACTTTGCGTTATAGCGAAGTCAGAAAACTAATGAATTTGAATGTTGATGGAAGAGATTATAAATCAGATAAAAATTTCAGTTTTAATCTGAAAAGCAATACTGAGGTAATTGATATTAAGCCTTATTCTAAAATTGTAAAAATCAGAAGTAATTTTGATGAAAAGAAGAATAATGATAAAGTCATCAAATATGAACATGAAGAAAATGCAATTAAATTAAAAGTATCGGATAAATTATATGTTTTTCCAACGAACGCATTTTTGCAATCGCTAAGTAAATGCGATGAAAATGATATGCTTTCGACAGAACAACTTAGTATAGAAATAGCTGATGCAAAACTACTAATTGAGTTTATTAATTACAGGGAAGATAATTCGTCAGAAAAATATTTTGTGGACAATTTTCAGGGCTGGCTTTTGATAAAATAAGTTACTAATTAACATTCCAATGTTTGCTTTCTCAATTTTCCTCCTTTAGGGAGTTTTGGTAAAAGAGTCTGAGTATTTAATTATTTTGATTTTACCTGAAATCGTTTGCGAAACAAAAGACTGCCTGATTTAGATTTCCTAATTAAGTTTAGTCAGTTTTTTGCTTTATTTGCAGCTGAAAACAAATTATCTATGTAATCATAAAAAATAGTATATTATCATGCAAAAACTTGAAAAAATTCTTTTTCATACTTCTTTGAAAACAAAATTTGCACAAACAAAAACCACTTTATTTGGTGTAATTTCACTTTTTATTTTTCTAATCACTTCCTGTCAGCCATCGCTAAATAAGCCTGCATCGTCGCCCGATAACCGCAATTTGAATTCGTTGATGACGCTTGAAATTGGCGAAAATGAAATTTATCTACAGGATTTTATTCTGAATGTAAAAGATATTGACTCAGTAAAATGTAGTTCATCGTATGTAACCATTAATGTTTCCTCTGATAAAACAATTGCAAAACTTTATGTTAGTGAGGAAATTGAACAATTTGTCGATTTGAAAATTTATGCAAAAGGTGTGGCATATTCAGTGCCTTGCCGTAAAACCGATAAAACCCAATATATATTTACATTTGATGCACAAAGTAAAAAATACAATCGCATTCAAATTGCAGGACAAATGAACGACTGGACACCATCGAGAACTCCTGATTTAGTGCTCAATGAAAATGGATTATACGAAGTAGAACTTCAACTAAGTCCCGGAACATATTTGTATCAAATGAATTTGGATGGCGATCAGAATCACGATTTTAACAATCCAAAAAAAGTTGATAATGGTTTCGGAAAATATAATTCTATTCTCGAAGTTCCCGGAAGCAGTCATTTATTACCGGTGTTGACAACTGAAAGTTATGGCAATAATAAAATATCAATCAGTTCTCAAAATGTGGTAAGCAATGTATTTGTGTATTGGCAAAATTATCGCCTGCCTGATAATTTTATCAAAATTGTAAACGGAATTATCACTTTTGATATACCATCGGAAGCAAAAAGTATGAAACGTTCGTTTTTAAGAGTTTGGGCTTCGAATAAATTCGGGGTAAGTAACGATGTGCTTGTTCCACTACAAAAAGGTGAAGTGCTAACGCAGAGTAAATATATGACCCGCACCGATAAACATGCTCAGGTTATGTATTTTATGCTTGTGGATAGATTTATGAATGGCGATACGCTGAACGATAAACCGCTTAATCGTCCTGATGTAAATCCGCGTGTTGACTTTTGGGGTGGTGATATTGCAGGATTGCAACAGAAAATTGAAGATGGTTATTTTGATAAATTAGGTGTGAATACACTCTGGCTTTCGCCGCTGAATCAGAATCCGCTTGAACCGTATGGTTTTTACGCGCCAAAAAACACCAAATTCTCAGGCTATCATGGCTACTGGCCAATTTCATCTTCGAAAGTGGATTTTCGCTTTGGCAGTAACGCTGAACTGAAATCTTTTGTAAAAATGGCGCATAAACATGAAGTAAATGTATTGCTCGATTATGTTGCAAATCATGTGCACGAAGAACATCCGCTTTACAAGCAGCATCCTGAATTTGCCACAAATCTTTATTTGCCCGATGGAACACTTAATGTGGAGAAATGGGACGAGCAACGCCTCACAACATGGTTCGATACTTTTATGCCTTCGCTGGATTATTCAAATCCAAAAGTTGTTTCAATGATGACAGATTCTGCAATGTTTTGGTTAAAAGAGTTTGAATTGGATGGCTTCCGACACGATGCTTGTAAACATGTTAATCTTGAATTCTGGCGTTTGCTGACTCTGAAGATGAAACAACAATTTCCTGATAATATGAACTATCAGATTGGCGAGACTTATGGCAGTCCACGATTGATAGCCAGTTACCTCACTACCGGAATGCTCGATGGTCAGTTCGACTTTAATGTGTATGATATTGCCAATACCACTTTTGCAGGAGTTGGGGGCGGCGATTTGAAACGAGTGCAAAGCGTGCTTAATGCAAGTTTGCAAATGTATGGCAATCATAATCTGATGGGTTATATTTCGGGCAATCACGATAAAGCACGCTTTATGGCGTATGCTTCGGGCGATGTTCAGTTTGGCGAAGATGCCAAAGCAGCAGGCTGGAATCGTGAAATCGGAATTACCGATTCTACCGCTTATGATAAGTTTTTGTTGTTTCACGCTTTTAATCTTACCATTCCCGGCATACCGGTAATTTATTATGGCGATGAAATTGGACTTACCGGTGGTAACGACCCCGACAGCCGGCGCATGATGCGTTTCAGCGGGTTAAATTCCCGTGAGCAAAAGCTCCGCGATGGTGTAAGCAGCATGGCAAAACTGCGTCGGGAGCATCCGGTGTTTACGTATGGAAGTTTTATCAATGTGGATTCTCAAACAGATTACTGGGTTTACGCGCGCAAATATTTCGATAAAGAGGCAATTGTAATAATAAATAATGCTTCTGATAGCAAAACTATAAAAGTAGATTTACCATCTGTTTTAAAGTCGGGAAACTATAAAAGTATTTTCGGGACACAATTTCATAAAAATGGACAAAAGCTAAATATCACAATGCCTGCTTATTCTGTGGAAGTTTTAATAAGTAAGAATTAAGAATTTAGGTATGATAAATTTACCCATGGAAATTAAAGATGGAAGACGGGCTGTAAAAGCAGAAAACCGAACAATTTGGCGCAAATGGCTTGAAAATAACCATTCAATTGAAAAATCAGTGTGGTTAATCATTTACCAT
>CAYONE010000147.1:0-6085 GCA_964405245.1 uncultured Paludibacter sp. | reverse complement strand
AATGCGGGCGCAAAACCTGCAAAGTGCACGTCAGCCAGCCTGTGAACATAGGCGTGTGTTATGCGTTCGGTGTTTTTTAATCCCTATGCGAGTGATGGCATGAAATCTATTTTTATACAATCAAATATAATTAAAATTTGTTTGAGCTTTATTTGGTTAGAACCCATACAGTTCTTTTATTACCTTGTTATTTTCATTTTCAAGTTCTATATCATACTCACCAGTAAGTTTAACTTGTTCAATTATAAGTTTAATGTTTTCTGTTACAAAATTCTTTTGCTTTGATTCAGGCATAATAAAAGGAATTTTCTTAATGTAGTTTGAAGAATTATTAGTTGAAGGATTTATTGTTCTAATCAATTTATTACATGTTGGAGAATTGAAGAATGCTAATAAATAATATATCAATTCTTCATCTTTAGGAAAAATTCCAACTATAGATTGGTCGAATAAACGATTTTCAATTATTGCTCCTGTGATTGAACTTGAACTTACCATTGGAACTGCAATTCCCTTTTTGAAATAATAAGAAGAATTCTGATATCTAGCTTTTTTATCCTTTTTATAAAAAGCAACTATTTCTTTTGACCATTCCATAAACCAATTGTCACTTTTGAAATATTTCACATTACCACCTTTTACAATTGGAACATAAATTTTCTCAGTTTCAATACCATCTAATGGTTTTGAACTACAATCAAACGTGATTTTTGTTTTGTCAACTTTATCATATTTTCTTGAGTTTTTAACTGATTCACTTAATGCTTTTAATCTGTCTTTGTCATTACCCGAATAAAATCCAGTAGCACAATCACAAATATCTCCGATTGTAAGTTCTGCATTTCTAATTATATCAGAAATGTTCTGGTTCTTGTTTGTTAAAAATACATGTCCTTCATTATTTAAAATATCCCCTTGTTTAAATATTAGTTTTGTTATGTGATTTAACTCGTATTTTCCAAGTTCTTCAACTGATTTAAAGTTCTTGTAAATATTGAATAAATTATTAAGATTAGAAGAATAATTACTGCATTTTTCTAATGAAATAATTGACAAATTTGCATAACCAAAGTTTACTCCAGGGAAATACGAAGAAGGGAATAAAGAGATTTCTTTAATTTTGGTATGAGTTAGGATATATTTCCGTATATCTTTGTGCATATTCAAGTTTAGATAAGTATCTGGAATAATGAAGACAAGTTTACCTCCTTCATTTAATGATTCGATACTTCGATATAAGAATAATGAATAGCTTTCTTTAGCGTAAAAACCGTTAAATCTTCTTTTTAGTGAAGCTCTATCTTCAGAATTTCTCCAAGCTCCGTAAGGAGGGTTTGCTATAACAGCATCATATTTCCCTCCCATGGAACACAAAAACTCTAATTCTAAATCAGTTAATGTGTCAGTTTGTTTTATTGAAACATTATCTAAATCAGAGTATTTACATTTTAGTTCTTTGTATGCGTTAAGATTGAGTTCAAAAGCATCAATTTTGACTGTCTCGTATTTGGCTAAAATTGGGTCTAAAAAAACACCATCACCAGCACAAGGTTCAAAAATAGTTTCAGAGCCATTGAGGTCTAATAAGTTAACCATATAATTTACTATTGGCTCTGACTTTGTATAGTATGCTTGAAATATTTTATGCTCGCCTATCATATTACCAAGTCAAATATTGAATTAGGTCATTTGCTTCTAAGTATTCTACAAAATTATCATCTAAGTCTTCAGACCAATTGACATTTTGGTTTATCCATGAACGAATATCAAAACCAGAATACTTGTAAAGTTCGTCGTATGTTTCTGTACCTGAAAATGCACTCCAAACTCCAGAGTTTTTCAATGTATTGAAGTAATTGTTGTTTTCTGCAGCTCTCACAAAGATTAAAGGTTCATAATTATCTTCTAAATTTTGATAAATACTTGCGACTAAAAGTAAACGGTTTGTATTTCCTTTTTCATTTGAACCAAATCCACTTTTGAAATCAACAACATATTTTTTTCCCTCATAAATAAAGTGCAAATCTAGTTCGAGTTGAATTTCTCCAGACATTACTAAACTCCATACTTTATTGTAATACTTAATTAGTTGTTCCTTTTCTTCATTTGTAAGGTTAAGTCCGTTAATGTAATCTTCAATTTCATCTGCTAGTTGCTTTTTTACATCAGTAAATAGTGGCGGTACAAAAAGTTCTAAATCTTTAATAGGATATTCAAAAGCAAGTTTACAAAATGGTTCCCATAATTCACCGATTCTACGAGAGAATGCCATGTATTCATATTGCCATACAGAATGGCGAACTTCAAGCATAACTACATAATTGCAGTAAGTAACCATTAAAACGCTTTCGAGAATTTCTTTATTTGTCCAGTTCTCTCTTTTCCCTTTCTGTTCAATTATTTCAATAATTGTTGTTCTAGCTTTAACTAGCAGTGTGTTTAGTTTTTTTGCTTTTTCCTTAAATTGAGTGTTTCCAAACTCTCCATTTACTTCTGCTAAAAATTCACTAGATCTATCTCTAAAGTAGTTTATAAGTTGGTCTTTACTATTTGCAATTTCCTTTGTAATGTTCATTGAGCTTTCTTAGTTTTTAAATATTTAATTTTTTGTTCTGCTACTTTCATGGCCGCTAATCCCAAATCTTCGTCTTGAATTTCGTAAACAAGTTTGTCACTTAACCAAGCAATTATTACATCGTTCTTCTTGTCTTTGTAAAATTCAGATAATGCATTGACTTGTTCTTTTGTTGGCATTCTGTCATTGTGTTCTATTTTACTTAATAGAGTTTGGTCTATCGATAGTGCTGCACCAACTTCTCGTAATAATAAACCTTTTGATTCTCGCAATTCACGTAATGTTTGTCCAATATTTTTCATTATCTTTCGTTGACTTGACAATTCTTGTCAAATATAAGAATTAATTTCTATTTCAAGATAGGTTTTGTTGTTGTTTTATGTACAACATGAAGAGATAGCTCTTTTGTGTTTTCAAAGTTTATAATAAGTGTTGAAGATTTGCTAAAATGTGTGACCGTGTATTTGTTTTTTTACACTGACGCATAACGGTTACGTATATGAAACGTTTGGCGTTTCGAAGCACTTTCCTGTCAAGTTACAAGTACTTTTGATACGGGCTGAAAAGTTCGATAACCCACTGACTGCCAAATGTTTTATATACGATGTTATGGGCTGGGCTTATTCCAATGTCGCTAAAAATTCCTTTTCAAGTTCCAATAACTTTTTACTCCTTTTTATCAGTTTCTTTGCAGGATTTCCTTTGTAAATATAGAACTCGTCACAATTTTGGTAAACCAAACTTAATGCACCGATTACTGCTCCTGTATTTATGGTTATCCCAGGAAGCAAAACTGCTCCGCTTCCAATCAAAACATGCTTACCAATCAAAACATCCGCATGTGTTACGCCTGTATACTTAGATGGCACAGTTGGATTTGACATAAATTCACCAAAATAATCATCATTACTTGAGTAAACTGATACTTTTGATGAAATTCCAACAAAATCTTGCAAAGTAATTTTACCTTCGCCTTGTAAAGATGAGAATATTGCAATGTGAACATAATTGCCAATTTCTATACCACCTCTTCCAGTAGATAAAACACAAAAGTCATCAATTCGGACATTATTGCCAATCGAAATTCTTGAAATGCCATAAAAGCTAGTTTTTCTACTAATTAGCACATTAGAACCAATAGATTTGAATCCCAATGTTTTTAATTCTTCTTCGCTATAAAATGATGTCATAATTTTATTTTTTAAATTGTTCCGTTATCAACATGAATATTTTGCCCTGTAATTGATTTTGCTTCTTTAGACAGCAAAAATCCTATCGTTTCAGCAACCGAATCTACATCAACTGGTTGTTTCATTGAAGTTCTTTGATAAATACGATTTTTCTGATTGTCAGAAAGTGTTGAACTCATTTCAGTTTCCATGAAACCTGCCACTAAACAATTAGAGCGAATCCCTTTTTCGCCCCATTCACGAGCTGTATTTTTTGAAAATGCTTCTAATGCCCCTTTTGTCGAAGCATACATTGATAAACCTTTGTAGCCAGTATGAACGCTTATTGACGAAATATGCACGATGCTACCTTTGATATTATGTAGTAGCATTTGTCTCAATACAAATTTTGTCAACATCATGGGAGTAAATACATTCACATGATACATTTTCTCAAGTGAAACCAGATTCAAATTTGTAATTATATCATCATATGCCAGTGCTGCATTGTTTACAAAACCATGAATTGGTGTGTCAAAACCAATCCAATCTTTGAATACAGACTGCCTTATATGTTCTCCATCGGCTAAATCATACTGTAACCATTTTAGATTATCTGGATATTGAAGCAATAATTCGTGTAAATTGTCTGTTTTGCTTCGGCTTATGGCAAAGATTGTCCAACCCTTTTTTAATAAAGATTCTGTTGTTTTTAAACCTAAACCTTTAGAAGCGCCTGTTAGTAAAATATTCATGTTTAATTTCTTTTTAATTTACCAGTCCTTGTTGTTGAAAGTTCTTCTACAAATCGAATTATTCTTGGAATTTTAAATTCCTGAATTTTGGATTGTAGAAATGTTCTGATAGAGGATTCAGTTATTTGGTTACTATTTGCAACAACTTCACAACATATAATATTTCCAAGTACAGAGTTTTGTTTTGAATATACTCGTACATTATTAATACCTGATAAAGTTAATATTGCTTCTTCAACTTCAAGAGGATTAACCTTATAACCACCAACATTTATCATCTCACTTTTGCGGTTCACAAAACGAAATTTCAATGGATTTTGTGAAACAATTTCAATTACGTCACCTGTATTGTACCATTCATCAACGTTAGTTTCTGTGCTACCCATTAAACTACTATGAATTAAGAGTTCATTATTTTCAATATTAATTAAACTCTCATATTCAGGTCGTACGCTAAAAATGTCATTTTGAGAAGCAAACAATGTTCCTGCTTCTGTCGATGCATAAACATTAGTTATTTTGGCATTAGGAAAAACTTGATTAAGTTGCTTAAAGGTCTTTTCATTAAATTTCTCACCACCAGATGTTATTCTTTCTACAGATGGAAACGTTTCATTACATGGTAATAAAAGTCTGTAAAATGTTGGAGTGGCTGAAATATGCGTTATTCCATTATTAGTAATCTCAGTGTAGATGTCTTTAGTATCCAGACCAAAGAGCCGAATAATAGAATTACCATTCAATAATGCCTGAAAGAAAACCTGAATCCCAGCCATATGTGTGGGATTATAAGCAAATCCCCAAATACTCTTTTCGTTGCGTTGAGAAACTTTTACAAATCTTGTAATTGATTTAAAATTATGGCTAACCTTTTTTGGGATACCAGTTGTTCCTGAAGTGAACAATGTTATTTTCCAATCTTCAGAAGCATTACTCAACTTTTCAAATAGTTCTCTTTTATTAGATAAATTCAGGACTTTACTTTTTTCAATAGGTTTATTAAACTTAATGTAGTCGGAATGACCAGTAAGATTTATCAATTCAGATTCAGTAAAGTCCGAATCAAGAAGAATTATTTCTTCATCTATCAGCAACGATAAAATTATATGTTTAAATACGGTGTAATAATCAGCGGACTTACAATAGGGATTGTAAATTGATGTTTTATTGATGTCATCAATCAGAAAGTCCCATGTAACAAGTCTGTCGTTATCAATATCTTTAAGAAAAATATTCATTACTTACTTTCCAATTTTTCAAGAATTTCGCCTACTGTGTTTACGATTCCATCTTCGAAAATATCAATGTCATATTCTGCTTCAATCCGCACTGTTAGTTCAGCCAAATCAAGGGAGTCAAATCCAATGTCATTTCTTAGGTGCATTTCAGGAGTTATTGATGTTAACTTTTCCTTTGTCCTGTTGTCAAGGACTGTGTTCATGATTTCTAAAATCTTTTCTTGCATTTTGATGTCCATTTAATTATTGATTAAAAATTGTCTTTATGTGTTGTGTCGTTTTTTAGCCTTGCCCATAACGACCGAGGCTATGGGCATTTGGCGGTTTGCGGGAGCATTCGCTGTCGTG
>CAYONE010000146.1:0-6088 GCA_964405245.1 uncultured Paludibacter sp. | reverse complement strand
TCAGCATTTTTCTCCACGAAAATCAGTTTTTTTTAGTTTTTCAACTGTTTTCTTATTGTAAAGTGTTATATCTTTGCAAAGTTCACTTACTAACAAAAATATGCTGATATGTGGATTTTTTAATATCATTCATTAGACATTATTTCAATTAAATACATAAAACACATAGTGACACATAGTTAAAGATAAATTTAAGAATCGACCACATAGTTATTGATGCTAAGGCATCAATTTTCAGCTTACAATTTATTGTAAGCAGCTATGTGTACTTAAAAATTAAAACAGATCAGTTTGAATATTAATCTACTGTGATCTATGTGGTTATAATTTTAATCCATATAAACTCTAATGAAAAACACCTAACCGGATTGAATCCGGTTAGGTTTTTTTGGACATAGATTATGTTGAGAGTATTGCGATATATAATGTTAAGTTAGTGTTCTAAATTAGTTTATATTATTCGAACTCTTCATTATCTGTTCGGGATAACACCTAACAGGTTTTAAAAACCTGTTAGGTGTAGATAGTTTCTCTAAACCAAACGATATGGATAATATAAGTTAATTCTGTTCACTTACTTATCTGATGATTATTTCGTAAGGTAAACGAGCCTGAATGCCGTTCAATTTCTCAACATCTTTAATATATTTGAAAAGTCTGTAATTTTCGCCCAGCTTAGCTTTTACAAATCTTGTTTCCACATCTTCGCCAAAACTTTTTAGCAGACGTGTTGTAAAATCTTCTTTTTCGGGGAAATCTTTTACCATATATTCTTTGAGGTTTGCTCTTTCCGCTGCAAGTATTATTGCTTCGTCCAACCCACCAATTTTGTCAACCAAACCAAGCTTAAGCGCATCTTCGCCAGTCCAAACGCGTCCTTCAGCTATTGCTTTTATCTCATCAGTAGTTTTTCCTCGTCCATCGGCACACCGTTTTACAAAAAGCTCGTAACCGCGATCAACATAACTCTGCATCATCTCACGTTCTTCGGGTCTGAAAGGGCGATTAACCGAAATTGCATCACTCATTTTATTGGTTTTCACACCATCGAAAGTTAAACCGATTTTATTGTTTAATCCACTTATATCAGGAATAACACCGAAAATTCCTATTGAACCGGTAATGGTATTGGGTTGAGCAACAATCTGATCGGCCATACACGAAATATAATAACCGCCCGAAGCAGCATAATCGCCCATTGACACAACCAAGGGTTTTGTGGCTTTCAGGTTGGTAAGCGCATTCCATATTTGCTCAGAACCATAAGCGCTACCGCCGGGTGAACTTACACGGAAAACAACTGCTTTTACCATTTCATCTTCAGCCACTTCGTTGATGGTTTTTATCAGTTCTTCGGATAAAATTCCTTCAGTACCGCCATCGTCAATTCCTCCAACTGCATAAATAACAGCCACCTTTTCTTTCATGAACTTTTTCTTGTCAGGTACATTGTTCATTTTCGAATGTTTTACAAATAGTTTTTTATCAAAACTATCACCCAAAAAGTTTTTTAAAATGCTATCGGCTCCATTAATATATACCAATGAGTCTATCAATCCCGCATTTTTACCTTCTACGGCATCGCGGAACATAAGCATTTTGTCGGCAAGTAAATTCAGCGAATCCATGGTTATGTTCCTACTCGCTGCTATATCATTAAGTGCGGTTTTCCAAAGCGAAGTTAAATATACGTTTACCTGTTCGCGGTTTGCATCGCTCATTTTTGTATTTATAAGCGGTTCAACAGCCGACTTGTAAGTACCAACTTTTACAATTTGCATTTGAATTCCTAATTTATCGAGCGTGTTTTTGATAAAAACCACTTCTGATGAAAGCCCCCGAAAATCAAGCAAACCCTGTGGATTAAGTAAAACCTTGTCGGCCACTGAAGCAAGATAATAGTTTGATTGTAAATAATTATCAGCATAGGCAACTATAAATTTACCTGATTTTTTAAAATCAACGAGTGCATCTCTGATTTCCTTCATCGAAGCCCAACCACCAAAAAGTTCACCTCCTTTGAGGTAAATTCCTTTGATGTTGTCATCATTTTTGGCTTTATCGATATTGGCAAGTACATCATCAAGTCCAAGAACAGGGTTTTCAGGCTGACCAAAAGCTGTAGCCATCAACTCGAAAGGATTTTCTTCGGCACGGTCAACAAGTGTACCTTTAAGGTCAAGTTGATAAACGGATTTAGGTTTTAGTGCGACACTGCTTTTCTCACTTTTCGATAAGGCTCCTACAATGCTGAAAAAAAGTATTATACCAAGCAACCAGAGTATAAAAACCCCGGTAATAGTTGCTAAAACATACTTAAAAAAATGTTTCATGTTGAATTAATTTAATAAATTGTTAAAGATTGATATTCAGTTGAATATTTTCAGTACAAAGGAAATGATATTTATCGGTTTTGCAAAAAAAAACGTCATTAATCCGATGTAATTATATGAATTTCATAAGATATATATATTGCAATTCAATGAAATAAATGCTAAATTTTACAAAAAACTCATCATTTTTTGCTTCAAACTCATTTTATCAATTCCACCCGGTTGCTTCCAAAGAATTTTACCGTTTTTAAAAACAATAAAAGTAGGTACAGCCTGAATTTGATAGGCATTGGCAGCAGCCTGATTTTTATCAACATCAATTTTAAGTACACGAATTTGTCCACTCATTTCTTTACCAATTGCTTCTACAATAGGACTCATGGTTTTACAAGGTCCACACCAGGTAGCATAAAAATCTACCAGAACAGGCTTATCTCCATTAATAATTTGTTGAAATGTTTCCATTACTTTAATATTTTGATATGAAAAAAGCCGGAGTACGAACTTAGTCGCACACCGACTTTATAAACAATTTACATTTTGGTTTGTTTTCACATTATTTAATTTCAATCATACGGGCAGGTTTCGGTTTGGCTTCTTCTTTTTTAGGAATAGCTACCGAGAGTATGCCATTTTCGTAATTCGCGGCAATTTTCTCACCATCGGCAAGATTAGGCAAAGTAAATGAACGCGAGAACGACTGGTAGCTGAATTCACGTTTTGTGAAGTATTCACCTTCTTTAGTTTCGTTTTCTACTTTCTTTTCCGAAGAAATTGTGAGTAAATTGTTGTTTAATTCGATTTTGAAATCACCTTTTTCAAAACCCGGAGCAGCAAGCTCTACTGTAAATGCATCTTGGTTTTCTTTAATATTTACCGATGGTAAAGTAGTGTTAGTGTTCGAAAAGTTGCGGTTCGACCAATCGAAAGCTTCTCCATCAAAAAAACGATCGAAAATCGATGGAAACAAATTTGAATTTCTTGCGAGTAACATAATTAATTCCTCCTATAATTTAAGTTTGACATTTAATTTATTAAGTTTGATAATTCGAAATATGCAAACAAAATACCAAATGAAAAAAGCAGACATTATGGCGTGTTTTGACATGTAAAAAATTTATTATCAAGAAATAAATACTAAAAAATTATAGACATGTTAATTTTATATGTTTGATATACAATTAAATAAATACTGTTTTATAAAATTATAAATAACTGCAATATTGACAGTCAAAATTTCCTATTATGACCTTTTTGGCACACAAGTTTTGAAATAAGAGAAAAGTTTTATCTTTGTCAAAAAAAAAATTGAAATTAATCATCAAATAACAATCAAAAATCCTCATTTTTCAATGAAAAAAATTTCCAGATTTCTAATTTTAAGCGTACTGTTTACGGTAACATTACCTTCTGTTTATGCTGTAAGAGCTTATCCTCTACCCGTTACAATTACCCAACCAGATGGCACAACGCTTACTGTTAAACTTCAGGGAGATGAATTTCTCAAATTTCGTACAACCGATGATGGTTATCTGATTAAAAAAAATGCCGAAGGATATTATAATTTTGCAGTTGTAGATGTCAGAGGAGAAATAAAACTGACAAACATTAGAGCTAAAGATGCACAGCAACGTAATGCTGAAGATTTGCGACTTTTGCAAACAATAACAAAACCTGATGTTATTCAGTTGTCGAAAAAATTTTCTCCAATGAAAATATCCACACAAACCGGAGAATCTAAAATTCAAAAGTTTCCACGAAACGGAGCTCCTAAGTCATTGGTTATCCTTGTAAATTTCAATGATTTGGCTTTTACTGTAAGCAATCCACAAACTTCATTTACAAATTTATTGAATCAGGAAGGCTATAGCGCCAATGGCGGTACAGGCTCGGCACGCGATTATTTCCGTAGTGCAAGTTATGGGCAATTCAATCCGCAGTTCGATGTTGTCGGTCCGGTAAATCTAAATCAAAATTACGCTTATTACGGAGCCAACGACAACGACGATTATGATCTACGTCCCCAACAAATGGTGATTGATGCCTGTCAGGCAGCAGATGCTCTTGGTGTTGACTTTGCACAATACGACACAGATAACGATGGTTATGTTGATAATGTATTTATTTATTATGCCGGCTATAACGAAGCTGAATATGGCCCTGAAAATTCAATTTGGCCTCACAGATGGACATTAGCGAATACCAGCACAAAACTTGATAATAAAATAATTTATGATTATGCCTGTTCATCTGAATTGCGTGGAAGTTCAGGAACTAATATGTGTGGAATAGGCACTTTTGCACATGAATTCGGTCATGTTTTAGATTTACCTGATTATTATCACACCGATGATCCTGATAAAAATACTCTTAACTACTGGAGTATTATGGATGCGGGAGCTTATTTGAATCTCGGAAGAACTCCACCAACTTATTCAGCTTACGATAGATTTTATCTTGGCTGGCTTACTCCTCAGCAAGTAAGTGAACCATCAAATCTTGAATTATTACCGTTATATCAGGGAATGACACCTCCTGTAAACACCAATAAACAATCCTATCTTTTATCAGCTACAACACACGATTTGAATGGTGGTAATCCTAATCCAAAAGAATTTTTTATGGTTGAATATCGCAAAAAAACAGGCTGGGACAAAGAATTACCGGGTGAAGGAATGCTTATCTGGCATATCGATTACGATCAGACTGCCTGGTACAACAATAGTCCGAATAATTATACAGGCACTTCGCAAACGGCATCATCGCACATGCGGGTTTATCTGCAACCTCTGAGTGGTTCAACAACAACTCCCGGTGCGGCATTTACTTCCGGTTCGTTTACTCCAACCACTTGGTCAGGAACTGATATAAACCGTCCGATTACTGAAATCACAAAAACTGATGAAAAAATAGCATTTCTGCTTATGGGAGGTTATGTTGAACCAATAGATCCAAATGCGCCTAATATTAAACTTGGAACAGTCAGCAATGTTTCAACATTCACAGCTACAAAAGTTGGTAAATCCAAATCAAAAACACTGAACATAAAAACTACCGATCTGACAGGAAATTTAACAGTTGCTATTTCCGGAACGAATGCAGCTTATTTCAGCGTAACATCCACTACCGTAACAAAAGAATCGGCAAATTCGTCAAGTGGTTCTAATGTTACCGTTACATATTCACCCGCTTCTACAGGCAATCATAGCGCTGTACTCACAATTTCAGGTGGAGGTTTAACACCCGCAAAGGTTATAAATCTGGAAGGGACAGGAAACTAATTCTTTAGTAAATTTGAAGATTTGTCCCGAATGCTTTTGGGATTGACAATTCTAAGAAACAGAAAATTTCAAATCAAAATAAAAAACAGACAGAGCGATTCAGCAATTGAATCGCTCTGTCTGTTTTATAATATTTCGCCATAAGCCAAATCGCCTGCATCGCCAAGCCCGGGCACAATATACGAGTGTTCGTTGAGTTCAGAATCAATAGCCGAAGAAAAATCGGGTGATATTACATTACGATTGGTTTACATTCCGATTCTGAATTATCGAAACAGTACCCGTCAGACTTATGCGAATTTTTGACTGATTAAAGAATTTATCCGAAATGACAGTGCATTTATTCAATTTTCAGAAAAATATGTTTAACAACATAAATATTTTTTACAAACACCAATTGTTTTATTAAAATAAATAAAATCACAACTATCCGAAACTTTAAAAATTGAAAATGCCTGAGAATCTCATATTTTT
>CAYONE010000145.1:0-6143 GCA_964405245.1 uncultured Paludibacter sp. | reverse complement strand
ATAAATATTTGAAATTGCAAAATCAGCTTTTTTGAAAACTTTCGTACGGCAGTGTGAATTGGTTTAATTCCGGTAAATTTATTAACTATTTTTTTTAATGTCGTATTAAATATAGTAAATTAGCACTTTTAAAAAAACAATCCAAAAACTGATTTTCAAATATATTTACATAAAATCAATTAGAAAAAGGCAACCTTAATAAAAAAAGCTATCCATTTTTTTGGACAGCTTTTTCATAAATATTCTTATAAATCAATTTTAAATTTTACTCTTATCTCTTTACATCATCCAGCGAAATTCCGTAAGCTGCAACTCCGGGTGCGAAGTATTTTACAGCGCCAGCAGTTTTGAAAGCTGTTGCCAATGAAGCTTGTTTTACTCCGGTACGGTGTGTCGGATTAGAGTTGTAGTAACTTTCCCATGTTCCGTTTGGAGCAGATTTTCCAAGCGTTTCAGGACTGCGATATGCCCATAAAACTGTATTAGAATTGTTGTCAATAGCAATACCGGTTATATATAGATTTTCGTCATCAACCGGAGCATCGTCAATACGTTTAGCGCCCGATCCATTCAGGTTCGAAACCCAGAAACCAACTTTATCGGCAGGTGCAGTTACCGAAAAATAAATTTTCAGATTCACCCGGTCAATAGTGAAAGCACGAATGGCGAAATCGGTAAGAATTGCACCGAGCGAAGGTGCTGGAACGTTACCAGTGGTATTTACACCAAGTATATCCGAGGCCAAGAACCGGTAAAGTCCTCTGCCGTTTCCGCCTTTTGCCCAAAAATATGCCTGATCGTAATATAAAATTCCACCATTTAGCTGATCCGGCGATATTCCATTGCCAAAATATCCCAAACGATTGGTTTTAACTAAATAATAGGGTAGGGTAGTCTGTTCATCGTTTCCTTTCCATGTAAATTTGCCAAGTGTGGAGTTTAACGGTGTACGATACAAGAAATCAGCCCAATCAGTCCAATAAATATAATTTTGATCAACATAGCCGTTTACAAATCCAAAACGTGAACTCAATCCGGCATTGTTTATAATTTCTGTTTCTTGTTTGGTAGTTAAATCAATAACTTTTATGCTGCCATCACCTGAAATGTCAGTTTGCCAGTCAGTATGTAAACCTGTTTTAGTGCCGGCATCAAATATATATAATTTATCGTTATTTGAATAAATATTGAAAGGGTGTTTCCCTGAGTTAATTTCGGTAGTCATAAAATCTTCTGTTCCTTTGTCAAAAATGCGCTGGCGAAGAATTTTACCATTTTGTTGTGCCATTAAAACACTACGGCTTTTAACATCGTGAACGTAAAATTTATATGTTATTACCGTATCCAACTCATCTTCCATAATTACTCTCACGCTAACTTCCTCCTCTACATTTTTTTTGTCGAAATATACATCTAACGAAGCATCTGTGGTTTTTCGGTTAACTAATGACTTGCTTTTTGCGTTTTCGGAAAAAATCCATTCATAAGTAACGCTCAGGCTGTTAGGATTATAAATAAGAACGCTAAAATTTGATTCCTGATAATATTTCACCGAATCGGTATTTATATAAACTGTGGGAATACTATCGTAAACTGTTATATCGAGTGTTTTGATGTAATTATCGTTCGAGTCAACACGCAGTTTAATAGTGTATTTACCTGATTTTTTATATATATAAGTCGGATTTTTTATTGTCGATTTCCCACCATCGCCAAATTCCCAGTTCCAGTATTCAGCTTCCCAATCGTCATCTTTGCCGGTAGTAGTGTTAGTAAAAGAAACTTTTTGTCCGGTTTTGGGCATTTCGGGTGAATACGAAAAATTCACTTCAATTTTTTCACTACACGAGTTAAAGAAAAGAGAAAGTAAAAAACCAAGTACTATAAAATGATTGAATTTCATCTATTTATGTGTTAGTATTATTTGTTACGAAAAAAGTTAAACATCACAGATTAAACTATTGGACAGCATCAAATATCAATGCAAAAATCTAATAATAAAATAATTTGCAAATATAGTTAAAACTGTTCAGCCGTCTTTAAATCCATCTTGCTTTATTTGTTAATTAATAATATTATTTTTAAAAGAGAAAAAAAGCAATGATAATTTGCTTAATTTTACGACTGATTTACATAGAAACCGATAGTTTATGCAAAAAAGAAAACAGCAATACGGCTTTAAAAAAAATTTCGTGCTCGATACTAATGTAATATTGCACGATTATAAATGTATTCAGAATTTTGAGGAGAACGATATTTATATTCCTATAGTAGTTCTTGAGGAATTGGATCATTTTAAAAAAGGTAACGAACAAATAAATTTCAATGCGCGTGAATTTTCGCGTGAGCTTGATTTGATTGCAAGCGACGATTTATTTAAAAATGGTTCATCGCTTGGAGAAGGGAAAGGGCGACTTTTTATTCTGACCGGAACGGATTATCCGCAAGTAATTGCAAATTCGTTTTTTGAAAAAACTCCTGATCATTTAATTTTGGCTGCTGTTTATAATCTGCGCGAAAAGGGCGGAAAAACTAAAACCATTCTTGTTACAAAAGATATAAACCTCAGAATGAAAGCACTTTCGCTTGGTATTGAAGCTGAGGACTATATAAACGATAAAGTAACAAACATCAATATTTTTGAGAAAAGTCATGAGGTTTACAACGATATTCCTGCGGAAACTGTTGACCGGCTATATTCTAACGGTGGTGTAATTCCTATCGATGAAATTGAGTTTTCGGGCGATATTGAACCTCAGGATTGTTTTGTGATGAAAAGTATCCGCTCAAGTGTGCTTGCGAGGTACAATCCGTTTACCGGAATGATTCACAGGATAACCAAAGAAAGGTGTTATGGAATTGAACCAAGAAATGCCGAACAGGCTTTTGCGTTGAACGTTTTGCTCGACGATGAAATTAAACTTGTGGCACTTACCGGAAAATCGGGAACGGGTAAAACACTTTTGGCTTTGGCAGCGGCATTACAAAAAAGTGAAACTTACAAACAAATTCTTCTTGCGCGTCCTATTGTTGCACTTGCTAATAAAGATTTAGGTTTTTTACCCGGGGATGAACAAAAGAAAATCGCACCTTATATGCAACCCCTTTTCGACAACCTGAATGTTATCAAACATCATTTTTCGTATCAGGGAAAGGAAATCAGACAACTCGAAGAAATGCAAAAGAATAATCAGCTCGTGATTGAAGCGCTTGCATATATTCGTGGCAGAAGCTTGAGTGAAACTTTTTTTATTGTAGATGAAGCACAAAATCTCACTCCACACGAAATAAAAACCATTATTACACGCGCCGGCGAAGGTACAAAAATTGTGTTTACGGGCGATATACAACAAATTGATTCACCTTATCTCGATATGTTCTCCAACGGTTTGGTTTATATGATTGATCGTATGCACGGTCAGAATATTTTCGCTCATGTAAATCTTATCAAAGGCGAGCGCAGTTATCTTTCGGAACTTGCAAGCAATTTATTGTGATGTTTTTATACCAAAAATTTCAGAATTCCATATCAGGTTAAAAAAAGAATCGTTGATATAAAATCGTTTTTAAAACATAAAACGGTTTTGATGTGTTAGTTGTAAAATGTTGAAAAGAAGAAAATGCTCGAAAAGAACACAAACCGGCTTGCTACCGAACGAATAGGAAAACTTATTTGGGAGTTTTCAATTCCAGCTATCACCGGCACTGTAGTAATGTCGCTTTACAATGTGGTGGACAGGATTTTTATTGGTCAGGGTGTGGGACCACTTGCCATTTCGGGGCTTACGCTTACTTTTCCGTTTATGAATGTATTGCTTGCTTTCGGTATGCTTATCGGAGCAGGTGCCGCATCGCGCATTTCCATTACACTCGGCGAAGGTGAAAAAGAAAAAGCCGAAAAAATACTCGGAAACGCTTTCGTTCTTACCTTCTTGATTACAGGTACTATAGTTTTGCTTTCCTATATTTTCATGGAAGATTTACTCTATCTTTTCGGTGGTACTGAAAAAACCATTTCTTATGCCATCGATTACATGAAAATTATTATCCCCGGAAATGTACTTGCAGCTTTATTTTTTGGTTTAAACAATATTATCAGGGCTTCCGGATATCCAAAAAGGGCCATGCATTCTATTGTAGTTGCAGCTTTACTCAATGTAATCCTCGATCCGGTTTTTATTTTTGCTTTGGATATGGGAATTAAAGGAGCAGCCATTGCAACAGTAATTTCATATTTTGTGGGCAGCGTATGGAATCTATCTCATTTTTTTGGAAAAGATACGAATATCGTTCTACGTAAAAAATATTTCAAACTTGATAAAAAAATTATCAAATCTATTATTAGTATTGGTATGTCGCCGTTTAGCATGCAATTAGCTGCAAGTTTGGTAATTATCATTATTAATAATACATTGCTCCGGCATGGTGGCGACCTTGCTGTAGGAGCATACGGCATTCTGTTTAGTGTAATTATATTGATTATAATGTTGATAATTGGGCTTAATCAGGGTACACAACCCATTGTAGGATATAATTATGGAGCTAAACTTTACAGCAGAATGTTTGCTACATTGAAACAAAGCGCAATAATTGCTACAATAATAACAGTAACCGGATTTCTGGTTTTCATACTTTTTCCAAAAGCTGTAGTATCTATTTTTACAACCGATGAACAGTTACAGAATATAGCTGCAAATGGTCTGAGAATTACAGTTTTGATGTTTCCGGTTGTTGGTTTTCAAATAGTGGTTGCTAATTTCTTTCAATCGATAGGAAAAGCGAAAATTGCAATTTTTCTGAGTTTAACGCGGCAATTTATTTTTATGATACCTTGTCTGCTAATTTTACCTGAAATTTACGGATTAAACGGAGCGTGGGCTTCACTCACTGTTTCGGATGGATTATCTACATTTGTTTCGTTTATTACGATCACACTTTTTATTAAGAAATTTCACAAAGAACAGGAGAGTTATGTCTAATGAATGATTTGTGAAGTAGCTTTCAATAAAAAAACTACACCTAACCCACTTTCCGACACTTAGGGAGGGGTTTTTGAAGTCCAAAAATTGCAGAAATTATCAATATTTCTACTCAGCAAAAGTCCCATTTAAGGAATTCCAGGGTTATAACCAATGGGAGTTATTATGAGCAAATTATTAATATAAACTAAATATGAACGCCTGCTAAATTCTGATATATACAATATCAATCATTTATTTTTAAACTATCAACTTTATTTAATAAGTTTATAACTCTTATTTCTTTTTCAATAGGTAAACTAACTTTAATGATACAATTTTCATCGAAATTTTGACTGATTACTTCAATATTGTTTTGTTTTAAAATTTGCATTACATCGTTCATTACATAATAGTTAAACTGTAATTCGTAGAAATTTGTAATTTCCTTTTCAATAATTGAAGCATTTTTCAGTGCATTAGCGGAAGCTTCTTTATAAGCAACAATTAAACCTCCTGTGCCAAGTAAAATTCCACCAAAATACCGAACCACCACAATCAGAATATTAGTCAGATTATTTGAGTTTATTTGTCCGATAATTGGTCTGCCGGCTGTACCCGAAGGTTCACCATCGTCATTAACTCTGAAATCGGAACGTTCAGCTCCAAGCACATACGCGTAGCAAACATGCCGGGCATCGTAATACTTTTTCCTGAAATCTTTAATAATTTCCTTAATTTCTTCGGAAGAGTTTACGGGAATGGCAAATGAGAGAAATTTACTGCCTTTTTCGCGGTAAATTCCTTCCGAAGGTGATGATATGGTTTTGTAAGTGAACATTTTTTAAATAGAACATAGAACAAAGAGCAAAGAACAAAGAGCAAAGAACAAAGAGCAAAGAACAAAGAACAAAGAACAAAGACAGACAACAGACGAAAGACGACAGACAACGAAAGACAAACGACGATTCAAAAATCCAAATTTTTTGAATCTGCTATTTCAAATAATTTTGAACAAAAATAGCAAAAATATACCCTGAATACAAAAAATAATAACTTGGAAATTTGATTTCAGTATTTTGTTGATTTTTTAATACCAAACTAATTTATTTTTGTGTAAAAAAAAACTGTACACTGCCGTACGAAAGTTTTCAAAAAAGCTGATTTTGCAATTTCAAATATTTA
>CAYONE010000144.1:0-6223 GCA_964405245.1 uncultured Paludibacter sp. | reverse complement strand
TATTTTTTATGCGAACATTAAGTCCCCCTTGTGGGGAATTTAGGGGGCTTTTATAATTCCCCATTCCCCGAAATTTTCTGAAATTCACTTACATCGGTAATCAAGTCCCATGCGTACCGAATAAATATTTTCCCGACTTCGTAATCGGAAAAAGGTTCAAGAGTTTCACCTAAAGCCATTTTTACAAGCGATGCCGGTTGATTTTGCCCTGCAGCAGCTGTCAGATAAATCCATGCCGGAAAACGTGGATTCACTTCCATTATGTACGGTTTACCATCATTAGTAAGCATTACTTCAAGTTCGCAACCACCGCGCCATTTTGTTACACTTATGAATTTTCGGGCAAGTTCAATCAGCTTATCATCATCGAGGGTTATTCCTGCCCAGGCTTTTCCTTTATCGGTGATGTATAATTTCCGCATTGGAATGACACTTATGGCATTTCCTTTTCCGTCGCCCAGTGCAGCAATATTTATTTCGGTTCCTTTTATAAATTCCTGCACAATAATTGGTAAACCCCATTTTGCCTGTAGTTTATGAAATGCTTTTTCGGCCTGATCCATACTGTTGGCGATTATGGCATCGTAAAATTTCCCTTTTACAACTATCGGATAATCGAAATCGTCTTCAATTTTTTTGAGTTCCTTAAATTCGTTCAGAATTTTATCCTCAGGAACATAAAAACCATATTTTTTACCAAATCCGGCAAGTTTCATTTTGTCGCGTGCTTCAAATTGCTCAAAATCGGGCATAAATGTGGCTATCCCTACCGATTGAAGTTTTTCGCGCAGCTTAATAAAGTTGAAAAGTTCAGCATCGAAATTTGGTATAATCAGTTGCAGATTTTCTTCTTCATGAATATACATAAGTCTGTTCCAAAGACTGTCGGTGCCGGCAGTAGGGTAGGGTATCTGATAAGTTTTATCAACCAAATCATGCATATATAATCCCGGCTCAAGCGCTTCGTACGACAAACCGATAATACGTACATTGTACTGATAAACATCACGTATGGCACGTATTACTGCAACTCCAGGACCGGGACTGTCAATAGCATTTAAACCGGTAACACCTATTACTAATTTATTTTTTGTCATGGTATTATTTAATTTACAATTTTAAAATGTCTCCAATTATTGCCCCCTAACCCCGTTCGGCTGAGCTCACGTCGAAGCCTAAAGGGGGAAAATTGAGCGAGTAAGGGAACATTATTTTATTCAAGTACATTGAAATCTTTCAACTGAATCATAAAATCTTCCAAATCGCGCTCAAACAGTAAACGATCCACGTCATATTTCTGATAAATAATTTCCACTATTTCTTCTGTCGATACATTTTTTTTCAGAAGATTTATTAGTTCAGCTCCAATCGGATTGGTAGAGAAAGAATCGCCTGTGGAGGGGTTAAAAAGGAAACCCTCATCGCTGATTGCTATATTTTTTCTCACATTCATATTATTAGTTTTTATTTGTTTAACGATACTAAATTAATTTTACTTGTAATTTTTGCCAAAAAATTGGCGTGAATAGCGGTTTTTTGTCGGCAAACGATGAATTATATTATTACTTTTATAACTTCGAAGGACAATTTGATAATAAATACACCACGATTTGGTAAGCTCAAAGTTACAGCGCTTTCGTTGGTTTGTAAACTTTTTATTAATAAACCATTCGATGAATATACACTGATATAATCGCCATGAGTTATTCCTGAAATGGTTATTTTTGTACCCTCAGATGTAATAATATAGTGTTTAAGTTGCTGATTTAGTATTCCGGTATCGAATTTGGTTTCAATTATTTGTTCGAAGGTTCGCCAGTAAGGTGTGTTTTCGTAGGCAGTTTTTGCACCAACCGGCACTAATAATTTGCAACTTGTTTTATTCACCAAATCGAAAGTGTAATATTCAACCAAAGGTGGATTGGGATTTTCGATACCAAATTCTGTAAGTGCATTACAATTATAAAATGCTCCTAAACCTATTATTGAAGTATTACGCGGAATTCTGAATCGCGTTAAACCGGTACAATACTCAAAAGCATAATTGCCTATTGATAAAAGATTTTCAGGCAAATTTACTTCGGTTAAATTGGCACACCCATCGAATGCCGAAGTTCCAATATCTTTTACAGTTGATAAAACATTGACATTTCCTGTTTTACTCAATGGGCATATAAGCAAAGTATCGAGTGAGGCATTATATAAAATTCCATCGCTCGCAGCATATCTTGCATTTGAATTATCTACAGTGAAGTCTGATATTCCACTGCATCCGTAAAATGTATATTCGCCTATTGAAGTTAGCGTTGCCGGAATATTCATGTTTCCTGTTATGTTTGTACAAAAAGCAAAGGAAGATGGATCGGTGGATTTTACGGTTGTTGGGATTACATAATTTCCATATTTAGTAGGAGGACAACAAACAAGTCTGTCGATATTTTTTGAAAACAAAACACCATCAACTGAACTAAAATATTGATTGCCACCATCAACAATAAATCCTTCAATTTGAGTGCAACCGTAAAATGCATAATATCCTATATAATCAACCGAAGCAGGTATAGATATATTTCCGGTAAGTTTATTGCATTTGTAAAAAGCATGGCTCCCAATTAGTTTTACACTTGATGAAAAGACGAAATTTCCTGTTTTTCCGGCCGGACAAATAAAAAGTGTATCTAAATTTTTACTGTAAAGGCAATCGTTATATGAAGCATAAGCAGTGTTTGATGTGTTAACACTTAAAGCACCAATATTATTACATTCCAAAAAACAATAGTTTCCAAAATCCGTAAGTCCCATAGGTATTGTTACAGTGCCGGTAAGTTTACTACACCCATAAAATGCGCCATCCTCAATTTTCTTTAAATTTGTTGGTAAAGTCAGATTTCCGGTTATACCACTGCAATTTGCAAATGCGTAATAACCAATTGAATTGAGCGATGCCGGTAAATATAATTGCATCAATCTGCTGTGTCCTTCAAAAGCTGATGCGCCTACATGTTTAACTGTAGTTGGAATAGTGTATGAGCCGGATTTGCCACCCGGAAAAATAAATAGTGTATCCTGATTTTTGTTAAATAAAACGCCGTTAAGACTCGAATATCTTGAGTTGCTACTTGCTATCGAAAATGACGATATTTCTGTACAACCATAAAATGCATAATCAGCTATAGATTTAACACTTGCCGGAATTGTAATTGTTCCGGTGAGCATTGTGCAATAATAAAAAGCCAGTTTGCCTATACTGGTAGTTGTAGCAGGTATTTTAAAAGATGTAAGTGTGTATTTGAAAGTATTGTAAACAGGATTGTAAAATGCATAAGCCGGTATTTCGTTAACAGGATAGGTTGTTAATACTCCAGTGTTTGTGCCATTTGAACCAGTAAATGCTTTAATATTTACTGAAGTAAGGTCTGCAACTGCCAAAACCAGCATTTTATCACGTAGAAATGCAAAATCTCGCGCATCAATATTTCCTGTAAGTGTTAGAGTAGTAATGGTTTTGGTTTCAGTTTCGGTAATTAATGTACTTAGAGTGCCGGCAGTTGTAACATTTATAGTTTTTATTTGACCAATACTTATTGATGATTGAATAAATAAAATTACCCAAATTACGATGTGTTTCTTCATTGATTTCATTGATTTTTCAGCATTATATTTACAATTTGCATTACAGTAAGAAGCCAATTTCATCAATCAGAATATAATTTTTGGTATGGAATTATTATCTGAAAAAAATAATGTTATACAAATTAAAGCTAAACTATAAAGGAAATTTCTTTAAATCAAAAAAATACGGCTAAAACAGGATTTTTGTAGGTGAAATTTCAATACTCGTACTTATTTTTACGATTTAAATTTCAAAGGTATAATAAGTTCAACTGTAAATTGAGTTTCGATTTCGTCAATTTTTAAATCGTATGCATTAGGATACAACAATTCAAGGTTTTTCTTTACATTGGATAAACCAATTCCGGAATACTGTTTTTCTTTGTTGTAATTGTCTGAAGTTTTACTATTTAAAATGCTACAGAAAATATTATCGTTTTCAATTTTTATTGTAAAATGAATGAACGATTTGGTTTGGTAACTGATACCATGTTTAAACGCATTTTCAACAAATGAAATAAAAAGCATCGGCGGAATTTCTATATCGGGAATTTTACGAGGAGTATTGCATTTTATTTGAACTGTACGGGGATAACGCAACCTCATTAAATCAAAATAACTTTTAATGAACTCTATTTCCTTAATTAGTTGAGTTGTACCCCTTGAAGTATCGTAAAGTAGATAACGCATCAATACCGAAAGTTTTATTACTGCATCACGTGCTTTATCCACATTTATATCAATAAGGGCATGAATGTTATTAAGGGTATTCATTAGAAAATGCGGATTAATTTGATGTCTGAGCAATGCAAGTTCGGTTACCAAATGTTCTCTTTCAATTTCCTTACGGCGGTTTTCTTCATTCAGCCAACGCGTACCAATTTTGAATGTGGTACTTGCACCCAATACAAGCAATGCAATGGCAAAGTAATCGATAAAAATAAGAAAAACTGATTTCTGAATGGTGTTTGCTGCTACTCTGTAACCTTCGGGCAACGGCATCGACGAACTCATTTCCATGGGTGGCATTCCCGGCCCAAGTTCCATTTTAGGCATCTCAATTGAGCTTTTAGAATTAAAAACTATTTGTAACCAAACTGATAAGCTTACAATAAGTATTGTTACTAATAATACTGAAACTATATAATGGGGATGTTTTTTCTGGAATAGAAATTTTGGAATCAGAATATAAAGATTTATACAAAACAGAATTAAATATGCAGCAATATGAATCCAGTCTTCGAAAATATTATTCCATACCGGTTGACCAAATAGCCTGTTTTTATAAAATGGTATAAAAAACACACCAAACCAAAGAATCAAATAAATAAGTAATTCTATGTTTACTGATTTTATGTGTAATTTGCCCGAGTTGTTTTTCATTTTTGTTTATTTTCAAAACAAAGATAGGATTTTTCTTAAAAATAAGTTATTGAAACTGTTTGAAAAATAAAAACCGGTTTACCTTCGACAGGCAAACCGGTTTTTTTGAAAGGTTGATTTTGAATTGACAGGAGAATATCTTATTCAGAAATTACTTCGAATGTAACTTCCGCTGTCACTTCCTTGTGTAGTTTTAATGTAGCTTTGTATGAACCAATTTCTTTTACAGGCTCTTTCAAAACAATAACTTTACGATCTACAGTTAAACCTGCTTTTTCAAATGCTTCAGCAATTTGAATCGGACCAACTGCGCCAAAAATTTTACCAGTTGTACTTGTTTTAGCTCCAATTGAAAGTGTAATATCTTTCACTTTTTCAGCTAATTCAACAGCTTCGTTTTTAATGCGTTCCAATTTGTGTGCGCGCTGCTTCATGTCTTCAGCAAGCATTTTTTTAGCAGATTCAGTAGCCAGAACCGCTTTCTTTGTTGGGATAAGAAAGTTACGTCCGTAACCATCCTTCACCTTAACTATATCACCCTTGTAACCAAGATTGATAACATCTTCTTTTAATATGATTTCCATAATTTTTTCTCCTTTTTTTATTTCAACATATCGGTTACGTAGGGCAGAAGCGCAATGTGTCTTGCTCTTTTAACTGCCTGAGCCACTTTTCTCTGATATTTAAGCGAAGTTCCGGTAAGGCGGCGGGGAAGAATTTTTCCCTGTTCGTTAAGGAACTTTTTCAAAAAATCGGGATCTTTATAGTCTATGTATTTAATACCGCTCTTTTTGAAACGACAGTATTTTTTCTTTTTAACATCCACAGTAGGTGGTGTCAGATATCTGATATCTCCGTTGTTTGCTGCCATTTTTTAGTTCTCCTTTACATCTTTTTGTTTAACACTTTTTCTTTTTTCGGCATACTCGTACGCGTATTTATCCAAACGGAATGTGAGGAAACGAAGCACGCGCTCGTCGCGACGGAAATTGGTTTCGAGAGTTGAAATTACGCTTGCAGGCGCATCAAATTGCAGCAAAGTGTAAAAACCTGTCGATTTTTTCTGAATTGGGTAGGCAAATTTTTTTAGCCCCCACAGTTCTTCATTCGTAATAGTCGCACCACTGTCTGTCAACAGCGATTTGAACTTTTCTACCGCTTCCTTCATCTGTGCGTCAGACAAAACGGGAGTTAAAATGAAAACGGTTTCATAATGATTTAACATACT
>CAYONE010000143.1:0-6241 GCA_964405245.1 uncultured Paludibacter sp. | reverse complement strand
AGCACCGTAAGTTCCGCTAACATCTGTTTCCGTTCCATCTGTTTTAATATCTTTAATAAAAACAGCATCTCGTGTTCCTAAATATTGCAGTCCTCTGTAAACATGAACTTTATCATCTTTTACAGCAATTCTGTAAGTTTGATCAGTGGAGTTATCAGCCGGAGAAATTTCATTTGATGAAACTAAAGGTGCGGTATAATTTGCCGAAGTTTTATCTAACGAAACACGGAAACCTTTACCGCTTGCAGTTCGCGCTTCAATGTCAAGTCCTCGTCCTTCAACCGCGTTGATTCTTGTCTTTACTTCAACACTAAAGTCATTAACCGGATTGAATGGCGTTAAAACTGATATATCCTGTAAGGAGCTATTGATAGTTTTTTTACTTTCCATAATCAACTCGCTCAAATCTTTTTTTGTTGGCAAGGCCTGAGGAGTTGATATTCCAGGTGCATCGTTTATTTTTTGAGGATAAAGCGATGTGGACGGTACAACTTGTTTGGAAGTACTCAAGCTCGACCACGATAAAGTTGCCGGTACGGAAGTTACAGACTCAATTACAATATTGTTTTTGTGCGATGCTATCAATGCAAAATCTAAGACATATTCTTGTGATGCATCGGTTTTGGTTATTATTTTTTGCAATTTGTCGTTAATGTAAATATCTGTGCGTGCGGAAGTATTCAAATAGAGTGAGTATTTTTCACCTTCAGTTGTTTCGAAAGCGCCTGACCAACGTATGCTTTTTGTTCCGGCAGGAACTGCGCTTTGATCGGGTTTAGGTACAATTTCTTCACTTATTAATCCGGTAAAATTTTCATTTGAATAATATTGTGCTTTTAATCCTGTTCCAATTGGGGTATTCGGATTTTTTGTGAGATAATCGAAAACTGTAATTTTCCCATCGGCACTTAAATAAACAAACGACAAAACGCCATTTTCGCGCAGTAAAGGCCTATCAGTTAAAGGTTCTGAATAAAAACCGGTTTTTCCATCTTCCGATAATAATGTCCATACAGCGTAATCATCATCTGGAGAAGCCATTAAAACTCCATAACCGTTAGCTACAATATAAGCGTTATCATAACTGTCGATGGCAAGATTTACGCGACGAATTGAATTCACGGAAACTCCGTTTACTGTCACAAGTCTTTTTACCCAGGTTCCATCTTCTTTGCGAAAACGATGATACAGGCGTGCCTTTGTTCGTGAATTTGCCCAGTTGGAGTCGTCAGCCTGCCCATCCGGAATATGAGAATTTACTGCATGTATTCTACCACGACTATCAACATCCTGTGTTTCCTGATTGATATATCCGCGATTATACGGTATTGCTTCAATTTGATATGTTTTTTTTGTCTGGCCAAGTGCATTACGTGTTATTCTGTCTTCAACGGGATCCATCAAATCTGAAGATGCTTTTGTATCGCCAAAAGTATCTTTCCATGTGCGGCCGTGATCTTCGCTGAAAGCGTAATAAAAATCATGGTTACTTCCACCTCCATAATCATCGCGCCAGCACCATGTAACATGAAGTTTTCCGAATTTATCATAAGTCATTCCATTGATATATGCACAGGCATCGGGTGTTACATCTTCGCCCTGCACGTATCTCCCTATTAAACTCCATGTTTGAGAGGCTGCATCGTATTCACGTAAGTAACTGTCGCCATATCCACTCCAGCGGAAACGACATTCGAATAACAAATTGCCATCGGGTTTAGCAATAAAACGCGGATAGGTAACATTAGGCACAGCTTTGTCCATAATATTAGTTGTTGCCGAAAAAGAGGATGTCTGCCATGGCATTTCATCAGGATTGTTTGCCGAACCGGCTATGGAATAACAATAATGAAGGTCATCATTGTGGTGATCATAAGCAAGGTGAATGCGTCCATCATTTGGACTTATACCCATTGTTATTACGTTGTGAGCATCATCAACAGAGTTTTTGTATGACAATACAACTTCCTGCCACGATCCGACAGGCATTTTCCGGCGTGCGATACAAACATTGCGTGTTTTGTTGTAATATACCGCATATTGATAACCCTTGTAAGTTACAATCCCATCAGTCTGAAACTGCTGTCCCGAAAGTTGCTCGCCCGTGCCCATAACATAAACAGATGTATTTGGATAACTTATAGCTACTTTTACAGCTTTGGGTAATGCAATTATTGTTGTTGTAATCAGTAATAAAAAAAAAGTAAGAGTGTAATTTTTTTGCATCTTCGTTTTTCTCAAAATAATTTTTTTCGCTGCAAATTTAGTTTTATAATTTTTTCATGGAGATTAATTTAATGTCATATTGGCTTACAAAATCAAATATTTCTGAAAAATATTTGTTTAATTCATAAACACTACATGAATTCTACTGTTTATAAAGTTATGTTTTAGTTATAAATCACAATAGGTTTATTGGAATATTCAGGTATTTATTTTGTATCAACATAAAAAATCAGCTTAATTAAACATGAAAAATACAACCAAAATCGCTTTTTTTTCTTTAGTTTTAATTGGAATACTTACTTCTTGCAGAAATCGTAAAATTATTCTACCCGATTTACCTTACCTTGTTGCCGACAGCGTGATGGTGTTCAAAGTAGGCGACCGTTTTATACTTGCAACTTCCGTTAATAGCTGTTGCCAGTACTTATGGATAGACAAATTCGGAATAGAATACGATATACCGGAAACTGACTTAATAAAAAATGTTGAAACTATTAGCGATGAAGCCGACCCAGACTGCGCGGGCTGCAGCAGTTACACTTACCGCATTTACGAATGTACGAAACCGGGTAACGACAGCCTTGTCTATGCTGTTATTCCGGCAGGAGATACTGATTTTTTTGAAGGGCTTTCACAATTTTCCGAATCAGATGCACCAAAAAAAATAAATCAATCAGATATTATCCAACACATTTCTGAACTAAAGGAAAACAACTATTTACGCGTTTATAAATTTGTCATCCAAAATTAAATACTTGAATAGCAAACAAAATACTTTTATCATTAATATTGACAAAAAACAGTTTTGCAGTTTCAGCCATTTTGTTCGGTAGAGGTTTTTTTGCCACTAAGTAATTTTAGTATGATGAAAAAAGGGTATTTTTCAATACCCTAATATTTTCATCATCGATTTATAGCTTTGCTCTTTGGCGAAAAGTTTAGTATAATATTCCCCATCATCATCTTTATCAATAATTACGAGTTTCGGCGCGGGAATCAAACAATGCTGAATGCCGCCAAATCCGCTGAGCGATTCCTGATAAGCGCCTGTGTGGAAAAACCCTATATATTGCTCGCGATCTTCCTGCATTTTTGGGAGGAAAATGGCATTCGAGTGCACTTCGGCATTGTAAAAATCTTCACTGTCGCAGGTAAGTCCGCCAAGGTTCACACGCTCGTATTCCGAATCCCAATTGTTGATAGCCAGAAAAACATAGCGTTGATTGATTGCCCATGTATCAGGCAAAGTAGTCATAAATGAGCTGTCAATCATATTCCACAACTCACGATCGTTTTGTTTTTTCTGGTTTACAATAGAATATAACATTGCACCGCTTTCGCCTACTGTATATGAGCCGAACTCAGTAAATATATGAGGATCGGGAACGCCGTTTTGAGTACAAATATTTTTAATTTGCGCTACAATTTCCTCCGCAATATATTCGTAATCATATTGCATATCCAAATGTGTTTGAATTGGAAATCCTCCACCGATATTCAAACTGTCAAGTTCAGGACATTTCTTTTTTAGTTCGCAATACAGGTTTACAGCCTTATTCAGTTCATTCCAGTAATACGCAGTATCCTTAACTCCTGTATTGATAAAGAAGTGAAGCATCTTAAATTCAACCTGCGGATTCGTGGCGATATGCTTCATGTAATATGGAATGATATCGTTGTATCTAATTCCAAGTCGCGATGTATAAAAATCAAACTTGGGTTCTTCTTCTGCTGCAATGCGGATACCTACCTTAAATTTATGGTCAAAATCTTTTAAAATTAAATCAAGTTCAAACTTATTATCAAGAATAGGTACTACATTTGTAAAGCCGCCACGTATGAGATTTTGAATATTTTCAACATATTGAGGTCGTTTAAATCCATTACATATTACATAAGTATCTTTCTTAAGTAATCCCTGTTCATCCAGCGATTCTATAATGTTTATATCGAAAGCTGATGATGTTTCGATATGCACACCATGCTTTAATACTTCTTCCATGACGAAAGAAAAATGTGAACTTTTGGTACAGTAGCAATAATTATAATCGCCATTATAGTCAACCTTTGCCATAGCCACATTAAACATACGACGGGCTTTCTGTATATTCTGACCTATTTTTGGCAGGTATGCTACACGTAAAGGCGTGCCATATTGTTTAATAATATCCATAAGCGGAACTCCATTCCACTCCAGTTCATTTTCAATTACGTTAAATTCTTCGTTAGGAAATTCGAACGATTGCTCGATTAAATCTTTATACTTGTTTTTCATTTTTTGCTGTAAATTATAAAATAACAAACAATGTAACTAAGTTGAATTAAATATTTTCGTACTATGTAACTAATATAAATTTTTAATTTAAATCCGAAAAAGGATACAAAATTAATAATATAAATGCAGATATTTATTAATTGGATAATTTATTTGATAAAATAAATCCAAAAACGGTTCAACTTCTTAGAACAACAAGCTAAAAGCTAAAGTTTAAACTTTTTTGAATACTGTATAAAAAGAGTTTCGGATAAACTACAGAAATCTACTTCAAACTTCTTTCTTTCCGACAATTATTTCTTTAGAATCAATTTCCTCAATTTCTTTACTGTTTATTAAAATTCCGTTAAAAACTTAATATTTATTAGCATTATATTCAGTTTCTCATAAAACTTTTTTATCTTTGAACTGTTCAAAAAGTTAAAATAAAAATTTTCAAACGAAATATTTTAAACAAACATAATTAATAATTTAAAACACAAAACAAACATGAAAAAAATTACTTTTTTGAAATCGTTGCTAATGGCATTAGCCATATTACTGTCGAATGGTCTTTCATGGGGACAATATTCAGGGACAGGAACATTTGAAGAAATAACAACTCTCGAAGAAATTGATTCTGAAACCTATTATGTATTTTATGGAATCAATACTACTTATAATGGCGCAATGAAAAATACAATTGTAAGTGGAAGACTTGGAAATAGTGCTGTAACTTTCACTGGCAATAATATTGTTAATCCAGATTTATCAATTGTTTGGAAGATATCCGGAAATTCAACGAGTGGATATACAATTTTCAATGAACAAGTTTCGAAATTCTGCCAAATAACAACCAATACAACAAGTGGTTTTTCCTTAACGGATGTATCTAATCATACCTATGAAGCGACCCTAAATGGCGCCAAAGGTTTTTTCTTTAAATCAAATTCAAGTTCTGGAGGTTCACGAGGTTTATCCATTTATCAAACAGACTGGAGACCTTATGCTGCTAGCGGAGCTTACACATTAAAAGTATATAAATTAACTGTTTCAGGAGGAACCCCTTCCGTAGCCACACCCACATTTGACCCTGCAGCCGGAACATACACATCAGCACAGAATGTAACTATTTCTACTACAACTGCTGATGCTTCAATTTATTACACCACAAATGGAGACGAGCCAACCGAAGCTTCGACACTTTACACTACTCCTGTAGCAATAAGTACAACTACAACTTTAAAAGCCAAAGCCTATAAAGCCGGCATGGATCCAAGTACAACAGCTACTGCGGCATACACAATTAATCCAACACCAACGATAACTGTTACCGAAGTGGGTGTGCCTGCGATGAGTAGCGTAGTGCCAAATATTGATACTGAAATAATTAATATTACAGGAACTAATTTAACTGGCGAAATAACACTTACTATTGATGCAATTGATGGATTTGATGCAACCGTATTTGGCGTATCAACCCCAACACTACCCTCTACCGGTGGCGTGGCAACTATCTCTTTTGCACCGGGCGCACCCGGAGTATATGCTGCCACATTAAAAATAAACAGTGCCGGCGCTGCAGAAGTTACAAGAACATTAAACGGAACAGCAACCTTAAAGACTCCGGAAGCTACAGATGCTACAGGACTAAGTCCTACAGGATTTACAGCAAACTGGGAGATAGTAGAAGGAGCTACATCTTATGAACTTAGCGTTTACACAAAAAACTCAGGCGGAACAACTGCAACTGATTTATTC
>CAYONE010000142.1:0-6300 GCA_964405245.1 uncultured Paludibacter sp. | reverse complement strand
TTGCGCCCGCATTCACTTTGTCGCTGTGCGACAGCGAATACGCCCGCAAACCGCCAGTGCCCATAGCCTCGGGCGTTATGGGCAAGTGCAAAAAAAAAAAAGAAATAAAGAAGGAAGTAACTAATAAACAAAACTGAAAATGAAAACTAAAACCTTTTTAATCTTATTTTTATGTTTTGTCAGTCTGACAAATATATATTCCCAAAATTATGACTCTTTGGTTGTCTCGACAAAATTATGGAGTAACGTGAGTGGATATTATGGTGGTGACATGAAAGAACATGTTCGGGAAACGACTTTTATTAAGTTTGAAGTCGATCCTGCCATTAACACCATTGTTGAAAAGCAGGTATTGATAAGTAACGACTCTTTGAAGACATGGTCTAAATTTGGAAATATAAAAGAGGTGGAAAAGAAGGTGTATTTCAGAAACCTTCAGAACACACAGGGATTATTGTATGACTTTGGTCTAAAACAAGGTGATAGTATCAAAACAGTCAACACTTCAGTCCAGGTTAGAGACACAATAACATTTAAAGTCGTAAAAGTTGACACTATAAATTATCTGGGTGTCGATAGGAAAAGATTTGAAGTGATTGATATTTTAACTCACATGACAGATTATTGGATTGAAGGAATTGGGAGTCTGGAAGGATTATTCAGACCTACTTTTGGATTGGTCGGAGGATTTATGAAACTTTTGTGTGTGCATGAAAACTCAAACCAAATTTATCAGAATCCACTAAGAAACACATGTTTTGAATATGCGGAAGGAACCGGTATTAAAAACATTGCCAAATCGGAATTTTACGTCTTTCCGAATCCGTGCTTTGGAAAAATTTTCATTGAAGGACTAAATGAAACTCAGAATTTGAATATGTGTGTCTATAATATACTTGGCAAATTAATCTACAGACAAAACGTTATGACAAAAGAGATACAATTGAACTTACAAAAAGGTATTTATATATTGGCATTTGAAAGCAAAGACAAATTCAATTACAAACAAATTATAACGATTAATTGAAAAAGCACCTAGCCCATAACACACGCCTATGGTCATTGGCTGGCTGACGTGCATTCGGCAGGTTTTGCTCCCGCATTCACTTTGTCGCTGTGCGACAGCGAATGCTCCCGCAACCCGCCAAATGCCCATAGCCTCGGTCGTTACCCAACATAATAAAAGAGACAGTCGAAATTCGGGCTGACAACCCAAAGTGACAAAAAAGAAATAAAAAAACAGGAGCAAGCCGAAAATCCTTTAAAGAGTAGGCAAGGTTTTTAAATTAATTAAAACATGAAGCACAAATTTTTAGGACTATTTTTACTGTTTTTTACAACAGCGATATTTGCACAAACCAAACCGACCATCGAATGGGTTGACATTCCTGCCGGCACCTTTACCATGGGTAGTCCCACAAGTGAAGTTGCCAGATATGATGATGAAACCCAACATCAAGTAACCTTGAGTGCTTTTAAAATGAGCAAATACGAAGTAACCTTTGAGCAATACGACCTGTTTTGCGATGCCACCGGCAGAAGTAAGCCGGATGATAACGGTTGGGGTCGTGGCAACCGCCCTGTAATGAATGTAAGTTGGGAGGATGCCACCGCTTTTGCCGAATGGATGGGTTGCCGTTTACCTACCGAAGCCGAGTGGGAATACGCCGCACGTGCCGGAACAACCACTCCTTTTAGCACAGGGAACAACCTTACAACCTCGCAGGCAAACTATGATGGCAATTATCCTTACAATGGCAATGCAAAAGGCGAATATCGCCAAAAAACTTTACCAGTAGGAAGTTTTGCAGCCAATGAGTATGGCTTGTTTGATATGCACGGCAATGTGTCGGAATGGTGCAGCGATTGGTATGGCGATTATTCCACATCGGCACAGATCAATCCTAAAGGTGCATCATCAGGCTCTTACCGCGTGCTCCGTGGCGGTGGCTGGTTCATCTATGCGAACTACTGCCGGAGTGCGCACCGCGACTGCTTCGCCCCAGACTTCCGCCACTGCGGTGTTGGCTTCCGCCTGGTCTCCCCCAAGTAAACAGTGGTTAATCCTTTCCTTCCTTTTAAGCTAAAAGAGCTTTGCCAAAAGGGAGTGAGGGACGAACGACCAAAAGGCAAAGCGAATAAATATACCCCGCTTGCGGGGTCGAAAAATTTTTGAAAAAATGCAAATACGAATTTTCAGTATTCCGATAACCGATAATGGTGAAATGCAGGCAGAAATGAATCGTTTTTTGTCTGCCAGCAGGGTATTGGAAATTGAACAACGCTTTTATCAAAATGACAAAAGTGCTTTTTGGAGTTTTTGCGTTCGCTACTTAAATACGAATACAGGCAGTTATCAACAGCAACCAACGAAACAAAAAATTGATTACAAAGAATTGCTCAATGAAAATGAGTTTGCAATTTTCTCAAAGCTTCGTGAGTGCAGAAAAATTATTGCTGCAAACGATGCTGTGCCGGCTTATGCTGTATTTACCGATGAAGAACTGGCAGGCATTGCACGTTTGCCTGTTTTGGAAGTCAGTAAATTAATCTCCGTAAAAGGTATTGGCGATAAAAAAGTTGAGAAATACGGTAATCAACTGATTGAATTATTCAAGTCAATAAATGCAAATGATGAAACGAGAGAATAATTTAATTTGGTTGATTGCCGACCCCGATAATCTGCGTTTAGCTTTCTGGAAAGCACGTAAGGCAAAGGAAGGGAAAATGGAGGTTGTTGCATATAGAAAATCGTTAGATGAAAACCTAATAGCGTTACGTAACGAATTACTATCGGGCAAGGTTCAGGTTGGGCAATACCACTATTTTACCATTTACGACCCTAAAGAACGTAAAATATGTGCAGCAACATTTCGTGAGCGGGTTCTGCACCATGCTTTAATGAATGTGTGTCATGCCAATTTTGAAAAGTATCAAATTTACGACAGCTATGCAAGTCGTCTTGGTAAAGGAACTTATGCAGCATTAGAGCGTACTTCGGTCTTCCAAAAACAATACAAATGGTTTTTAAAATTAGATGTCCGCAAATATTTCGACAGTATCGACCATGCAATACTTAAATCAATGCTTACAAAAAGGTTTAAAGATAAATTATTGTTGCAGATTTTTTTTCAAATAATTGATAGTTATCAAACATTGGAGGGCAAGGGATTGCCAATAGGGAACCTTACCAGCCAGTATTTTGCCAATCATTATCTTGCATTTGCCGACCATTATATAAAAGAAAATTTACAGGCATCAGCTTATGTTCGCTATATGGACGATATGGTAATTTGGACAAACGATAAAAACATGCTTCTCAAAATTGGCAATGACTTTCAGTCATTTATTGAATCAGAATTATCATTATCACTGAAACCATTTTGCTTAAACTCGACCGACAAAGGCTTGCCGTTTCTGGGTTATCTTTTGTATCCGGATAATATCTTATTAAACAGGCAAAGTAAAAAGCGTTTTAAATCGAAGTTTATTCGCTATGCCGCTATGTTGGAAAATGAAGTTTGGCATCAATCGGACTATCAAGCTCATGTATTGCCGTTAATTGCTTTTGCAAAACATGCAAACACATATTATTTAAGGAGGAAATATAATGAAATGATGAAAACAGGGTAATAGCTAAAGGGGCTCTAACCGCGTGAACCGTGGCGGTAGCTGAAACAATAATGCGAACAACTGCCGGAGTGCGAACCGCAACAACAACACCCCAGACAACCGCAACAACAATATAGGCTTCCGCCTGGTCTCTCCCAAGCTTAAAAGGAAGGATGGATTTCCACTGTTAAACCGGCTATTATCCCGACCCTGAAAAAGGCAAACATAAAAAATGTAGGAAAGTTTTAGTAAGTTTGTAAACCAAAAGACCTTGCCTACTCTTTAAAAAAATGAATATGAACAAATTACGTTGGGTAACATGCGGTATATTTTATTGCCGAGATAGTGCGGAAATCAAAGGTTGTGGCTCGCTTCAAACTTCATCACGGGTTGACAGTGTCGTGCTCCGAAGTCGGCAACAAAAACATACCGCTGTCCGTTATGCGGCATAGTAAAAAAAAAAGTAAAAGACTGAATTATGGTTGAAAAATCTTTGACGAACTGTCCGCAGTTTCTCGACTTTTGGACTATTCTGTAACGACAGAATTCACTGGTTTTCGAGGTTTTGCTCGGCGGACAATTCCTCGCAGATTTTAAAGGAAAGAATTGGACTTTTAGCTTTTGCGACTATGACAAATAACGACCGAAAGATGGAAATGAGGATTTGACAAAATATAATTACAAAATTAAGTATTAATGCATATGAGAAAATTGACGTTGTTTTCTATTGTTATATTTGTTGCTTTTTCGTGTGATAGAAAGACAAATAATCTTGATAATCAAACAAATGAAATTTTACAACTGTTAGTTAACAGATTTAAGTTAAATGAAAATATAAACATAATCTTACCTTTGCCATGGACTCCTACTGACAAAGACACATTTGTGATTGACGGCGAAACTATTATTGGGCAAGACATAAATAAACGAATCGAAGAACACAATTTGAGAATTAACAACAGTAATACTAAAATAATTATAGCGGTTGTTGATTCTACCGATAAAATTGACTGGAACGATGTTTTAGAAAGGTTTGAAAACAACGAAATCGTTTACAATATAATTCAACAAAATTCAACTGCAAAAGAAAGTCGGGAAATCGAAATAAACAATATAAATATTAATCCTGACTATGAGATAATAAAACTATCTTTATTGAAAGAAAAATATGAGAAAAATAACATAATAAATATTCCTAAAAGGAAATTTGGAGCATTAATTGGTTATTCAGACATATATTTTAATAAAGAACATAATTATGGACTACTCTATTTTATGTACACTCCATTGCTTTTTGAAGGAGGAGAAGGTTATTACGTTTTAATCGAAAAGAAAAATAACAAATGGAAAATAAAAGAATTAAAATTGGATTGGGTTGTGTAGAATATTACAAATAGAATCGTATCAAATGTAAAAAACGTTCAAATTTAAAACTACGACCGCATAACACACGCCTATGGGTCACAGGCTGGCTGACGTGCACTTAGCAGGTTTTGCGCCCGCATTCGCCTTGTCGCTGTGCGACAGCGAATACGCCCGCAACCCGCCCGTGCCCATAGCCTCGGGCGTTATGCGGCATAGTAAAAAAAAGTAAAAGACAGAATTACGGTTGAAAAATCTTTGACGAACTTTCCGCTGTATCTCGACTTTTTGACTATTCTGTAACGACAGAATTTGCTGACTTTCGGACTTTTGCTTGGCGGATAATTCCTCGCAGATTTTCTGAGGGAAGAATTTGACTTTTAGTATTTCGACTGTGACGAATTAAAACTAAAATCTGAGAAAATACGATTTGACAACAGAAAACAAAAAATTAATGAAAACTCTGATTTTGCACGCTTTCGTGTTGAAAATACATTTGGACTGGCTTAGAATTAAAACATAACAACTTAGAAAAACATAAATCAATTCTTTAATAATGAAAATCAAATCTGTATTTTTTGTTTTATTACTCTTTGTGAGTATGACAATGTATTCGCAAAACATAGTAAATAAATCGCTCAAAATTGGAGCCGGACTCGGACTTTCCCAGAGCGATAATTGTACAGGCATGGGGACATTGTATTCTTTTGGTTATCAAAGAGATATTTGGAAAGACAGACTAAGATTTAATCCAAACCTTAGTTTAGGATTTTACAGTCCAGTATTTATAACAGACTTACCAGAACAGTACTTTAATTCAATAAATCTGAATGTAAATCTAAATTTTGATATAATTAAAATAGGTAGGTTTTCGCTTTTAGTATATGCAGGTGCTGAAGCTGGCATTGTTCAGGGATATGTTGGAACTGGTGGAATGCCTGAGTTTGATGAAAATGGTTCATATTATTCAAGAGGTTCATATTATGTGAATGATTTTCATATAGGTGGAGATTTTGGAGGAGGTTTTCGTATCAACAGTAAAAGCCAAAAGATAGCAATAAATGTTTTGCCTTTCAATTTTAGAGTAGGTTATCCAAATTATATGGAAGCATATTGGAAACTGGAAGTCGATGTGAAAATTTAAAATTCAGTTTAACAAACTTTATTCGTTAGCGAGCTGAAAGTGCTTTTCGACAGCGAATGTAACGAAAACATTGCTTTACGAGAGAATTCACATTTAATCTACCGAAACAAAACGACTGAATAACAACAAACTACGACCGCATAACACACGCCTATGTTCACAGGCTGGCTGACGTGCACTTA
>CAYONE010000141.1:0-6568 GCA_964405245.1 uncultured Paludibacter sp. | reverse complement strand
ATATTTTGCTGTGGAGAAATAATCTTTAGCTAATACATTGCCATTTTGATCTACTAGTCCTAAAACTATATTTGTACCTCCAATATCAATTCCAATTGCAACCTGTTTCATAAATAATCAAAAAATATCTACAGCAGACTGTTATTCTGCAATCTGCTATAGATGTCAACTAAAACAACCAATAACTATTTTACCCTGTATATAATCATGGCATCTATTAATGTCTGATTTATTTCTGTATTCATATTTTCATTTTCTGTTTCCAAACTTATCTCAAACAGGTGCTTGCCTTTCGATAGTTTAATTTGAATACTGTTGGTATAACCCCAATTAGACCATTCGTTAGCTCCCCGTTGAGGAAATACTGTCGTTCCAGCTGTACTACCATCCACTTTCAATGACCTAATCGCACATTTATTTTCGGTATTAACCGGGCCGTTACCGTTTGCATATCTAAATTTCAAAGTATATACACCTGATTTGTTTGCACTAAAAGGTAAAGTGATATTCGTATTAACAGAATTGTTTGTTTCAACATACCCCTTTCCCTGATAGTTATTGTATTTGTTATCAGACTGCTGAATATAGTCTTCTAATTCAATAGTCTTTTCATTTCTTTTATCATAAACGATTATAGGTTCGGAAGCAAAAGATGGAACTTTATTTTTATCTATTGCGATAATCTGATATTCTGAATACCCATTATTTGAAACCTTTAATTTTGTTTTTGCAGTTTTCTTCCACAATTTGCCATTTCTTAAGATTGTGTATGAAACCGCATTCTCAATTTGTGACCATATTAGTGATTTGTTAGAGTAACTTCCTAAAGGAGTTTCTACCGAAGTATAATTGCTTGTCTTGTTTATAGGCTCAGCATTCAGGTCTTTATTATCCAATACAATTTTCACTGAATGTGTGCCTGATAATAAGTATGAAATTGCTGCGGTTGCCGATTTTTTTCCATCTATCTCAAAATCAACAATTCGGTTACCATAGCCGCTTAGTTCAATATTCAAGATAGAATTACGAACTTTAAAATTGGTGAGTGTTCGAGTTCCTGAAAGCACTTTTGGTACTAATGGTTGAAATCGTAGACTGTCATCATCAAATTTTACTCCAAAAAGAATTTTATGAACTAAAGCCAGATTACCGGAAAGACTCCACAGCATATTACTGGAGTTGATTTGCGTTCCGGCAAAATCACCTGTTTCCGCTACAAAATTTTCTTTATTTGTGAGAAATAATGCGGCAGGACGATAAATAGCTGCTATACTTTCCAAAACAGATTGTTCGTTACCTACTTGTGCAGATGCTAATGCCCAATAGGCTTGTACAAACGGCCATACTCCATTATTGTGGTAGGGTGGTATATTCGGGATTTGTGGATAAATACAAGAGATTCCATAATCAGTAACAGGAACACTGGAAACTATTTTTTTGCTTCTTTCAGCGTTGGAAATACCAAATATAACACATAAAGCTTCTCCTAAAGCTTCAGATCGTGACGAGACAGATTTAAAATTTCTTCCATACAGATATTGAGCATAATACCCTTTATCTTCTAACCAAAGGTACTTGTTAATGCCCTCTTTGATGTGCTCAGCAATTTTGGAATGCCTAACAGCTACTTCTTCATCATTGAGTATCTGAGCCATCTTTGAAAGAATTATATTGGCCTGATAGTGAACAGCATTTGTTCCAAGACATTCAGACTCGTATATGTCTGCAGGTTGCATCCAACGAGGATAAGTTTGTTCGCGCCAATCAAGAAAAGAGGATTCACCTTTTACCAGGCCCGTTTCTGTATCGTAAGCATTTACGATATCTGCTTCAATAGATTTTTTGATAATTCCATAGGCCTGTCGCAACCAATCCATGTTTCCGGTTGCTTTGTATAATTCCCATGCAGCTACGGCCCATATCATACGATCAGTGGATACAGGGTAAGCACCACCTGTCCCGGTGTCCTGAATAATAAGATTATTTTTTACTTTGCGCAACAGACTATATTCTGCAACTTTCGGTTGTAAATATGCCATTGAGAGTATTATACTATAACTTATATCACGTGTCCAAACGCCAGCCCATTCTTTACCAGTACGAAAAGTACTGTCAGGTTCTACTGCCTTAATCATTTCTTCAGTGGTAAGATTATAAATGGCATCAGAAATTGGAAAGTCTGATTTATATTGCGGAAAAGCAGATATATCTTTTGTCAGATTCCAACGATCTTCAGTAGACTTTATGTCCTGTTTTTTATTCATTATCAGGGTTGTTTCATAAATACCATCGCCATCGGGATCATTGAGCTGCAACCCATGTTTGTTATACAGATTGCTAAAATCCCATGATAGTGGAGCAGCATTTCCTGCTATATACACGCCTCTGAAATCAGCTTTTGCTAGTTTATCACCGTTATAGAAAGTATAAAATCCTGTTTTCTCGAACGAGTTGAGCATCTTACGCATATCCAGCCGGATGGTCCAAATCGTATTTTCTGGTAGATTTATACCTGCAGGAATTACTTTAGTTTCAGTCAACTGCTCTCCAAACACAACGGTAGTAATGCATTTTCCATTTATTGGATTCAACGTCACATGATGGTCTTTTCCTGAAGGCATTTCATTGTCTCGGGAATTGATACTAAATTTAAATTGTATATTCGGACTGTATTTATCAAATTCCGGACTGCGATAATTAGACATAAGTTCTATCGACGAAACTACTTTTGCAGTAAAAGTATCTTGGACTACCTTGTCCGGAAAAATAGTGAATGCTTTCGATTTGTATATATGATTGTTTTGCGCTAAAGTAAGGTTAAGAGCAAAAATGGATATTACAAAACCTAATTTTATTTTCATGGATTTTTCTGATTTTAATTTAAAACTTATTTTTTTTGATTTGACATTTTACATTCAAAGAAGTATTTTTTCAAAACGTGTCTCAACTGAAGATTTCACCTTAACTATTAAGAATTTATCATTTCTGTCATCACATTTAATAATAAATCACGGACAAAGACACTACCTGAAATTCCAAGGTCATTCATAAAATCAATGCTACGAGTTTCAGTGGTTGTTTCCCGATTAAAGAAACCTACAATCCAATCACCATTTGTCATTTGTCCTTTCCACACCTGTCTACGATCATCTGAAGGATTGTTCGTAAGAGGTTTACCAATAAGTCCATTAACATTTTAAGCTAATAGTTTACAAATAAGCATTATTTTTCAATTATGACCTTGAAAGTTTGTGATGTCGTTGCTGTTGTCACTTTTACAAGATATTCACCTTGCTTTATCCGTTCTTTAACACTAATGGTGTTATGCCTATTTTTAAGTGACGATTCAAAAAGCATTACCCCCGTCAAGCTATAAATACCAACCATTGCATTGGAAGTATCATCAATATCAATATTTAATGTCCCTGTTATAGGGTTAGGATAAACTTTGATATTTTGAATGAAGTTGTTTTCTACCCCGGTTTCAGATGATTTGAGAAAAAGAATTCTATTATTTGCTAGATCTATTGTTATATTGTAGTATCCTTCATTAGAACTGTCAATCACCCATTTATTGTCATAGCCGTTCCCAAGATTTTGAATTTCGAAGTTAGGTAATGCCAAATCCTGACCTGTTGTTTTCGGGTGAATCCATGGCCAACCATTGCCCCATGTTTTTGTTGTTCCTATTTTAAATTCGCCAGGACTTAACTTTCCTGCCCAACTGAAATTTGCAGGATTTAATGGGTTGGCATTCATTTCAGAAGTGTATCTTAAATCCCAACCGCCGGCTGTAGCACTCCCTGCCAAAAAAAGGTTTGGAAAATAGTCTAACGATTTAATTGATATGGTATGAGCCTCAAGATCTATCGTAATATTATAACTCCCAGCTGTTGATACTTTCCATTTTAAATCCTGAATATCAGATGGGCAACCTGTGAATACTGTATACTCCGTAGATGTAAGTGTCTGATCTTGCGATGTTGCTAACAACCAATCTCCATCGCACCAATCTCCATTTACGGCATGGAACTTAAAATTACCTTCTTTTAATTGCCCCTTATAACTAAATATATTCAAATTAGTTGAATCCTGAATTAATGCAATACCGGACGGAGTCCAATCAGCTGGAGTTGCATCGCCAACAATCGATAAATAATCATATTTTGGAGCTTTTAGTATGGAGTAATTTAATGTTGACTCATTGAAACTAATTATATATTCCCCGTTTTCGGATAATGTAAAATTGATTCCTATAGTGTCGTTTGAGATAATACCAGCAGTCCCCATTGTTCCGGCGGCATTTCCCCATTCCACTCCTGTACGATTTTTCAAAGAAATAAATTTAAATTCGTGCTGTCCTGCTAAAAGATTAACTCTCGTAGATTTCCATTTACCATTTCCCTGATATTGCATAGGCATCGAAGCGGGATTCCATTTATTGAAACTTCCTCCAATAAACATTGATGGAAATAATGAATGATCCACTGTCATTAAATTATCAGGAATATATTTAATGTATTGAGTTGTATTTGACGACCAATCAGAATATACAACATCATTACCGGTTACATAACCAATACGAAACAGTCGAGTTGACTTTCTGCTTCCTTCGATTTTGTTGATTGTTATTTTTAAAGAATCTTCCTTGTATTTCGATGCTGAAAACTGCTGGATATCATAATCTCCACTTTTGTATCCGTAACCATTTGATGCATCGTCATACATAATACCTGCTGCTGTGCCGTCTGATGCCGGATTAATAAGTAATGTAACTGAATCTGTGTTATAATCCTCTGTGCTTTGTATCAGCGTTCCCATTGGCACAATAGCCCCTTCGCGTAATAAAACGGTAGCTTGATAGCCATCATCGAAATTCTCAAATTTAATTTTATCCCAATCACCTTTCGGGAAGTTTATATTAGATGCCCAACGAGGAACAACTAATAAATCTTTTCCTAACAAGAATATTTGTTCTTCACTTCGTAAAGTAGTATCCTGAAAGTCGGCAAAAAATGCCGGTTGCATAATAGGGGTTCCATCAACTGATGCTTCTCTGAAAAGAGTATATAAATAAGGCAAAAGCAAGTAACGCCGATTAATTGCGGTGCGACTAACAGATTCAATTTTCGTTCCAAATGCCCAAGGCTCCTGATTAACTGTGTTTGAAGAACTATGATTTCGATAAAATGGGAAATAGGCTCCTAACGCCATCCATTTCCCCAATAAATCGGCATTTCCATCTCCATCAAATCCACCAACATCGGGACCACTGAAAGGTTGTCCAGATAAACTAAGGTTCAAGGACATTGGGATAGATAATTTCATGTGTTCTTCGGTCGAACGATTGTCGCCAGTCCAGGTTGCGGCATATCTTTGTCCACCCAAAAAGTTTGAACGCGACAAAATAAACGGACGTTTATCCGGATTCGCAGCCATTATTCCTTCGCGGCTTGATTTTACCATCAACATACCATACACATTGTGGTATCGGCAATGAATATCCTGTGGAAGTCCACTGCCTCCCCTATGAATATTATCTTCAGGCATAGTTCCGTCCGGACCATCGAATACTGACGGCTCGTTCATATCGTTCCAAACTCCATCAACACCCTTATCCATAAAATCTTTATATAATCCTGCCCACCAACTTTGTGTCACCGGATTCGTATAATCAGGAAAAGCACAAGCTCCCGGCCAAACACTGCCATTAAACTCTTTTCCATTTTTATCGATTACCCAATGATTTCCGAATTTTCCATCATCGTAAACAGAATAGCCTGTCTCCTTTTTTACACCGGGATCAATCATATAAACCGATTTGATTTTTTTGCTGTGTAAATAATCGTTCAGACCTTTGGGATCAGGAAATTTTGCCGGGTCGAAAGTAAATATCTTATAATTATCCATGTAGTCTATATCCATCCAGATAACATCACAGGGAATTTTCCGGTTACGAAATTCATCCGCAACTTCTTTTACTCTTGAGGCAGGATAATAGGAGAATCTACATTGTTGATATCCCAATGCCCAAAGAGGAGGCAGGTTCATTTTCCCGGTCAGATCCGATAAGGTTTTTATTACCTCCATTGGATTCTCTTTCTCTATGATAATAACCCTAAATCCTGGTCCTTCAGAAGTAATGGTAATCGGATTTGACAGGTCAAAATATTGTTTCCATGAATTATCGGCAATGATACCGAACGAAGACCCATCTTTTCGAACTCCAAGCACCCAGGGGTGCGACTGGTAAAGCCTGGTTCCATTATCTTTGGCCGAATAAGTAATTATCGGTATTCCATAAAGTAACCTTCGTGTTGTTCCTTTTCAAAGTACCTGTCACTTCTCCATTACCATATAAGTCGACATGTTCATCGAAAGTAATGGTTACGGCAGATTTTCCGTTGATTTTAGAAAAAACAGGGCGAGTTTTCCAATTGTCTGGCACAGAACCTTGAGGTTGCAGGTTTTTTACTAATGCCAATGAAGGTAATGTACGAACCGAGTCCATATCTGCCGGACAAAAAACAGCAACTCCCTGTTCGGCAAGAAACGAGGATTGGGCTTT
>CAYONE010000140.1:0-6669 GCA_964405245.1 uncultured Paludibacter sp. | reverse complement strand
CGGCGTTCGTCAATAAAGGTTTCGCCAAAAGGTACGTATTCTACATGCTGAACCAAAGCTCCAGTTATATCGGTAATTAAACTACTGCTTCCGAGATGATCACTGTGATAAAAATATGAACTTGCAGTAGTTACGGGATTGCCCGATACCAAACCTCCGTTTTGTTGAATTCCTTTGTAGCTTACTCCCAATGTATCAAAGCGCTCTTTGATTTTGGTGGTTAAAGTGGCGTATTTAGCCTGTAAAGTGTCTTTTACAGGGCTTACTGTAAATATACCTGAGTTGCTTACTTTACTGGTAATCCGCTGACTGCCCATGTAAATATGCTTGGTGTAGTTGCCGCCGTTGCTTACAACTAAGTATGGGCTTATGTATGCTGTAAACTTCGTAGTTCCGGTGCGTGCCGCGCTCAGCGCGCCGTTTACCTGTACGCCTTCGTTATCGTAACTTTGCTTTACGGTGCGCTCTCCCGAGGCATCGTACCAGTAGTTGCTTACAAAACCGTTGTCGTTTATGCCCAGCAAGCGGTTTTCTTCATCCCAAAGATAGCGGCGTGTGTTGGTTGCTACCAATGTGCTATCCGGTTGCATAGCGCCCGTAGCCACCACAAGCATATTTCCATTGGCATCGTAACTGTACCGGCTTTCTTTCTTTTCAGGTACTATGGCAAAGTTGCTGTCAACCCGGTAACTTTCTTCTGCAATATTAGCAATTTGTTGCGAATTATCAGCATATTGGTACAACAAATCGTATCCTGCCCTTAAAGTTCCCTTGAACTGTACGCCAAACTGCTCGATATGCTGCGATTTACGGGTGATATTGCCAAAAATACTGAAAGTAAGCGGAATACAATCCCTTATAGTAAATGAGGGTGGGATTATGGAAATCCCACCCGACGGTTCGACGTTTTATACATTTAATAAAGATATATCCGACAGGACGGGACTTTTTTTAAAAAAAATCAAAATCTCTATATTCGACACTTTCACCTTTGAACTTTGCAGGATGCCACTTGATTTTTTTTAAATGATTGAATATGTTCTGCTTCACACTATCTGGGCAATTTTGGTTCATTATTTCAATTTCGACCAACTCGCCTTCTTTGTCAATCACATACCAATAATAAATAAGATTATCACGAACTTTTTTCTTTCTGTATAAATGCCAAAGATCTTCTAAAACTTTATCATAAATACTATCATTTTTTAGTCTTGGATCACTAAAAATTGTATCTCTTTGTAGTCTTTCGTTTCTTTTTACGATTAAATAATCTGAATATTTACCATCATCATAAACAAGTGCGTATTTTTTGAAGAAATTATATTCTTTTTTTGAGTCACTGTCCTCTAATCGTATTAATGAATCAAGATCTTTGTACATATTGTTGATAGCATCAATCCCGTATTTATGTAGATAATATTGAAATGACTTTCGTCTATTGCAACTATCTGGATCAATTTCATCAATTAAACCGAATCGATAGAGATTTATACCATATTTTTTCCAAATGTAATAAAAAGTCTTTGGTGCAATAGGATATGCTAATGATACATCCAATCTGTAATCTGCACAAAACTTTAACAAGTCCTCTTGTGTGAATTCATTACAATTTTTTTTAATAACATTTACATTTCCTTCTTTTTGTATACGGTTACATGAAAATAACAACAAGAATAATATCAAACTTAAAATAACTGCTTTCATAATTTATTTTTAAAATCCATTTTCGGGTATTAAACTTCTATTTATTAGTGATTCTAAATAGGGCAAATCATATTGAAAGGTATTTCTGTTATATCGTTTTTTGGCTTTAGGTGTATTCCCTTTGGCCTGAATATAAGTGTCGGATACAAAATTTCTAAAATTAGTTAACGCTACTTTATATTCTCCCCAAAGTTCATCAGATACATTTCCCTTTACAAGAGCTTTTAAAAATGGCTTCATGTTTGGAAAAAATTCTTCAAATCCACCTTTAGTTTTTATTCCAGAAAATGCTTTTGCAACTTTAGCTTCTATTTCAATATTTAAACTACCGGGGTAGTTCTTGCCATAATATAAATGTTGTCCAGCATGAAATACTTCTTCGAAAATTGCACTTTGGCTTGTATAATATTCAGATTTATTGTTAAAAAACAAATCAATGTTATCTGTAACAGGATTATACTCACCACCTGTAAAATCCTTATTTGTTGCATTTGTCTTGTCTACAGATCTAAAAGTATATTTTCTATTTTGTTCTGACTCCAATTGATTATAAACTTTAGAAAACATTTTATTTGAACTTCTCATGTTTTGTAAAGTATTATGAAAAGCTTCACCTGTCTTTTTAGAAAAGTTATTGTAAATTACAAATACTCCCCACAAATATGTATCTCGATAGCTAGTGAATTTCCTCCCATCCGGATCAAAGTATGTAATTGGATTATTCGCACAATAAACATAGCTACTTATATTCGGGTACTTCTCCGCCATTTGATCCACACTGTACCAAATCCCGTACTTCTCATCCTGATACCGTTGGCTAACGTAGAGCAAACCGGTTTCTATATCACGCTCCTTGCCGCTGAATAAGAAAGGTGTATGCCAGCTGTTTACCGTACGTCGCTCATCTATGAAAGTGCCTCCGAATGGTACATATTCTACATGTTGTACAATTTCACCGGATATATCGGTTATCAGCGAAGTGCTTCCGAGGTGGTCACTATGATAAAAATAAAGACTACCCCCAACCCCTGAAGGGGAGCTTGAAATAATACTTCCACTGTGTTCAGTGCCTTTGTATTGTACGCCCAATGAATCATACCTGCTTTTCAGTGTTGCTGTTTGCAAGTTATATTTGGCTTGTAAGGTATCTTTTACAGGGCTGGTATTGAATATACCTGAATTACTTACTTTACTTGTTATCCGCTGGCTACCCATGTAAATATGCTTTGTATATTCTCCTCCGTTACGGACAACAAGATAAGGACTAACATAAGCTGTAAAGTTAGCTGTGCCGGTACGTCCCGCGCTTACAACTCCGTTTATATTCACTCCTTCGCCATCGCCGCTCATTTTTACGGTGCGCTCTCCCGAGGCATCGTACCAGTAAGCTGTAAGATAACCATTGTCGCACGTAGCTAACAAGTGGTTTTCTTCATCCCAGAGCATTGTACGGGTATTGGTCACTTTTAGTATATCTCCTTGTTTTGTGCCGGTATATATACCAAGCAGGTTTCCATTGGCATCGTAACTGTACTGACTTTCTTTCTTTTCGGGCACTATGGCAAAGTTGCTGTCAACCCGGTAACTTTCTTCTGCAATATTAGCAATTTGTTGCGAATTATTGGCATATTGGTACAATAAATCGTAGCCTGCCCTTAAAGTTCCCTTAAACTGTACGCCAAACTGCTCAATATGCTGTGATTTACGGGTGATATTATGCATATTATCATACCCCATTTTAAGTCCGTATTTGGCTGTTTTGCCGTTGGCGCCGGTAAATGTTCCGTCGGCTGAATCCAGGCGGTACAGGTTATCGTACTTATAATAATGTTTCATTATTCCGCCCATGTTGTTGGCTGTGGCTATAAAAATAGAAAATGACAGGTAAATACCTATCATTTTCTATCTATTGATTGCAAATATATTTTGATTTACAAATATTTACACTGGCAACACCAAATATGATACGTTACCCACATCAAACAGAACTGTTGTACTTTCTTTATTTAATTAAATAGACCCTCACTTTTTTCATTTTCTGTAGGTAAAGGAGGTTCTAAGAAGTATAAATAAAATGGAACACTTGTGTAAACATATATTGCAGCTAATGAATCAAATTCTTTATAAATAGTTAGATTCTTATATCCTGTAGTATCTTTTAGAATTTCTTTGTCAAATATTTTTTCTTCAATGAGAATTTCTAAAAAGCGCTCAAAGATTCGAATATCCTTCGTTGAATTGTAAATGTCACCAAAAGTATATTTAGATTTACCTTCATCAAATGATTTTAAATAAATGGAAGAGGAAATGTAGGAACTATCATTATTCAAATATAAATTTCCAAATTCAGAAACACTAACATTATTCAGCAGATAATAAAAAAGAACTCTTTCATCTTTTGAAAGTTTAAATTTATATGTTCCTTTTAAACTATATGGAAAATATATATCTACTAAAAATTGATCATTTTTGACATTTGCGATAAAATTAATCCCATTTGGACTTGAAAGACCTTCTAAGTTTATTGCAATATAAATTGAATCGTATTTCACTTTCTTATCAGGATAATCACTATAAATTTCTGTCATTGAACTGAAAAAAGTAGAGTCAATATCATTCGATTCTTTATTTATATTATACGGAGTACATAATCGCCAAATATGTAACTTGTTATCGTAATAAAATACAAACTCATTGTTATAGTAATTTGTTTGGTAAATTTTTATTTCCCTTTTTACATCATATGAACAAGAAAAACAGATAGTTGATGTCAATACAATATATATTATTAATTTTATCATAATATCAATTTTGAAAATTATAAATATAATAGTTTAAACGATCTTTATCAATATTAATATTGTTTATTTTCATATATTCTTCCAATAAAGGGATTCCTTTATTAAGTAAATACTTATTTACATTTCGTTCTTGAAAATGTTGCATATAATTATCCCAATATGGTTTGATTTGATGTTTGTATGTATATTCTCTTAATTCTTTATAAATATTAGAATTGTTTTTTATACCATCATCTAAAAAATCTTCGGCATATTGTAAAGCATGTATAAAAAATTCGTGACAAAACACCTTTAAATCCTTAAATACAGCATCTTCGCCAACAATATTGTCTGTCCCTTTTGTTCTAATTGTAATTTCAAGTCTGTTGTTAACTATTTTAGTTGGTGTTTCACCATCTTTTATACTTTCTGTATTAAAATCCTTACTACCAACTAATACTAAATCAATTTTGTTTTTATGAAATTCTCCATCTTCACTATAAGTATGGCCAGCTATAGTTTGTCCTTTTTTGGCAAATTTTCCAAGAAAGAATTGTCCAATTTTCGTTTTCGCAAATCCCAAATAAGCTTTAGCTTGAATAGGATATACAAATTTCCCATTCAATTGACTTGTCACCTCTTTATCTTTAACTTCCCGTCCATCCGGATCCACATACTTTACCGGATTATTCGCACAATACACATAACTCCCAATATTCGGATACTTCTCCGCCAGCGGATCCACACTCAGCCACACACTTGTTCTCGAGTCATAATACCGTGCATGGTAATAATACAGCCCGGCTTCTTCATCGCGCTCTTTGGCGTTAAAGAAATTGTCTGAATCAGAATTTACAGAATTTCAGAATTTACAGAATTATCATAACAGCGCATCTGTTTGCAGAACTATTTATCTGAATTTGTTCTTGGATGAAAAATGAGTTTATGTTGTAAACTTACCGCACCAAAGTTAATTAATAATCCTTTATCGAAGTTATAGGCAACTACATAATTTTTAGCTTGTGCCAAATGTACATCTTCCAGATTTATTAATGCTTTTAGCTCCACAATTACTTTATTCTCAACTACAAAATCTGCTCTGCGCGTACCTACGTTTATTCCATGATAAAATATGGGTTGTTCAACTTCCCGCTCAAAGTTGATGCCTGCCTTTTCCAATTCTATTGCCAAACAACGTTGATAAATAACTTCCTGAAATCCATTGCCAAGTGTATTATGCACCCGCATGGCACAGCCAATAATGTCATAGGTCAATTTGTCTTTTTCCATATTATTCTGTTCATTCTAAAATTCTGAAAATCCTGATTCTGACATTTTTAAAAGCAGATGTACTCATCTGCTTTTATTATTTATAATCAAATTCTTATTGTTGATTTTCAGTGTTTTATTTTTAAATCAACACTTCTGTAGCATTACCCTACAAGCGCGACTATTTGCACATTAATTTACATATCAGCAAGGACAAGGGAAAATGACAGGCACAAACCTATCATTCTCCATTGTATTCCTAAAGTTTTTTATACAATATAAGCTTTTATTGCTCTAACACCAAATCTGAAGCATTACTATTACGTTAAATATCATATTTTCAAGGCATTATTAATTTATCGTTTCGTAATTCCAGTTTTTTTAAACTTTTCTCATACTCATTCTTCAACTTTAAATATTTATTACCCTCGCTGATATCAAATATAACAATATCAATACTAGAATTAAAATATTTTGGTTTTGCGATTGTATCAAATAAATATAAAAATAATGTAGAATCAATATACTTATAAAAAATTGGTAAAGCATCTTTTATTATATATACTGAATCTTCATTATAATGCACATACTTCTTATCCATTTTCTTTTGAGAAATAATTACATCGTGTACATCTCCTAAAAAACCTCCAACATTATATGTGATATAAATTGAATCATTTCCGTTAGTTATTGACGTATAATATACTTGAGGTGGATTAGAGTCCGTATTCAACCATTTGATACATTTATACATAAATAGCACTAAGGCTATTGAAGTAAATAATAGAATTATATTGGTCTTTTTAGTATTTAAATACTTATTAATATTCTCTTTAGTTTTTTCTTTCATATTACAATAGAGTGTTATATATTTAGTTAAATAATTGAAAATCAACTAATTATCTCATGTTTTTAT
>CAYONE010000139.1:3217-6808 GCA_964405245.1 uncultured Paludibacter sp. | reverse complement strand
AGATAATTAGTTGATTTTCAATTATTTAACTAAATATATAACACACTATTGAATTTAGTAAAGCAGAATTAATATCGAAAAATTAATGATTTAATCTTTCTGATTTTCAATAAAATAATAAATAATAAAAAATATGAAAATTCGGTTTCTGACAAGGGAAGTCAAAGTGGGAATAATGACAATAGTTGCAATTTTTGTACTCTATTTCGGACTGAATTTCCTGAAAGGTGTAGATGTTTTTAAGCCAATTTCCTATTATCATGCAGTTTTCGATGATATTGGAGGTTTGGTGGCTTCATCACCGGTATATATTAAAGGTTACAAAGCTGGTCAGGTTGAAGAAATAAAATACGATTTTGGGAAAGCTAATTCATTTGTAGTACAAATATCTTGTGAAAAAAATATTAAACTACCTCAAGGTTCCCGTATTGAATTATTCGACGATGGATTAATGGGAGGCAAAGCCATTCGGATTATAATGGAAACAAACGCAATCAATCCTGAAATTTATGCTTCGGGCGATACTTTACCTTCGCAAAAAAGTGAAGGATTGATGTCAACAATTGCCGGCGATTTAATGCCAAAAATTGAGAATGTAGCTAAACAAACTGACTCTTTGCTTCTCTCGGTTCGAAAACTTATTGAAAGCAAACAGCTTTCAAATAGTTTAAACTCGATAGAAACTGCTACTGGTGAGCTTGCGCTTTCATCAGTTAAACTTAAATCACTTATAAATAACGCTTTTCCTAAGATTCTAAGCGATGTTAATGTGTTAACGTCTGATTTTAAGCAAATCAGTGGAAATCTTAAAAAAATTGATTTTGCATCAACTTTCGATAAAGTTGATTATACCATTAAAAACCTTAATTTGATAACTGATAAATTAAGCAATCCCGATGGTTCGCTTGGTTTATTGTTGAATGATAAAACGCTATATAATAATCTTTCGAATACGTTATTAAGCGCTGATAATCTGCTTATTGATTTAAAATCAAATCCAAAAAGATATGTAAGTTTTTCGGTTTTCGGGAACAAAAATAAATAGTGTATTATTTAGTTTCATATTAAATAACAAAAAATTATTCAGCATATAACTTTCTTTTTAAAACCTACCGAAACGCTTCGTAGTTAAGTGTTTCGGTTTTTTTATTTCAAAGCTTGCAAAAATCAATTATGAATTGTTAATTATCTAATTTTCAGCTATATTATATAATTCATAATTAATAACTTATTGTAACACAATTGTAATATGCAAGTATCAGAAAAACAGATTGGTGTAAAATTTGTAAAAAATTGCTCTTGATTTTATTTTGTTATTTGAAAAATGTTTTACAATTTTGTAGTCCTCAAAATAGCCCCGTAAAAAGATTGTGTAATTAAAATATAATCGGAGTGTATATTTCTGAGTAATAGAGTTAATTAATTTTTTTTTTGATGTAATATAACGCCGATTTAAGAACATGTCTGAACGAGCAGGGGAAATGTGGAGTAGTTGTCTGAGAATTATTAAAGACAACATAAGTGAAGCATCGTTTAATACTTGGTTTGCACCAATTGAACCTTTACAATTTGAAAATAACGTAATAGTTCTTCAGGTACCCAGCCAGTTTTTTGTAGAATATATTGAGGAAAAGTACATCGATTTGTTGCGGATGACACTTTATCGTGTTGCGGGTGTAGGCACTCGTTTAGAATATCGTGTTTTAATAGATAAATCTAGCGATAAAAGTACCAGAATTCCATCGGCAGGAGCAGATGCTCCACAGCAAAAGTCAGGTATATCTGCTAAAACAATATCAACACCCTATCAGAAAATAAAATTACCCGAACTCGACCCGCAATTAAATCCTGCTTGTACTTTCAATAACCTAATTGAGGGTAGCAGCAATAAACTTGCCCGAACAGCCGGAATTAGTATTGCAAACGAGCCAGGAAAAACTATTTTCAATCCTTTGTTTGCATACGGACAATCGGGTGTAGGTAAAACTCACCTGGCGAATGCAATCGGTATTATGACAAAACAATTGCATCCTGAAAAAAGGGTACTTTATGTTTCGGCAAATACATTTCAGATACAATATACCGATGCTGTGCGTAATAATACTGTTAACGATTTTCTGAATTTTTATCAGACTATTGATGTGCTGATTATTGACGATATTCAGGATTTGGCAGGAAAAACAGGAACGCAAAACACTTTTTTCCATATTTTTAATCATTTGCATCAAAACGGTAAGCAGCTCGTGCTAACTTCCGATCGTTCGCCTGTGGTAATGGCAGGTCTTGAACAACGTTTACTTACAAGGTTTAAGTGGGGATTGTCCGCAGAAATTGAAAAGCCGAATTGCGAACTTAGAAAAGCAATTCTCGATGATAAAATTTATCGTGATGGTCTTGATATACCTGAGGATGTGGTTGAGTATATTGCTGAAAATGTTGTGGATAATGTTCGCGATTTGAATGGAACGCTCGTTTCACTCCTTGCACATTCAACACTTGCTGATATTCCTATCGATATTAAACTTGCTGAAAAGGTTATCAGTAGGATCGTAAATATTACTCCGAAAATAAATACTGTTGAAAAAATACGCGATGTGGTTTGTGAATATTACTCGCTTAGTGTTGATTCCATATCTACCAAAAGCCGAAAAAGAGAGGTAGTACAGGCACGCCAGATTGCTATGTATCTTTCAAAACAACTTACAAAAAACTCACTTTCTTCAATTGGAAATACCATCGGACAGCGCGATCACGCAACTGTACTCCATGCATGTAAAATTGTATCTGATCTAATGGAAATCGATAAAAATTTCCGCTCAAGCGTAAAGGAAATTGAGGAAAGATTAAAAAAATAATTTTTTTCATTGATAATATTAAACCGGCGAATTTTAACTATTCACGCCGGTTTTTTTATGCAAAGTTTGTTGGTACGTAGTAATTGTATTGATATTATTAATTCAAAAAAATATCAAAATCGCATATATCCTGCTATGTTGATACAAAAAAAAATATTATTTTTACATCGAATAAAAAATAAAATAAAATGATATTCAAATTTACTTTACTGTCCGATGAGGCAGACAATTTTGTAAGAGTTATAAACATCGATTCGGAAGCTACGTTTTTGGAATTACAAAATACCATTCTCGATTCGGTAAGTTATACTCACGATCAAATGACCTCTTTTTTTATTTGTTCCGACGATTGGGAAAAAGGTCAGGAAGTTACATTAATTGAAATGGAATCGAGTTCCGAATACGACAATTTGGTGATGGAAGATACAAAACTTGAAGAGCTGATTTCTGATGAAAAACAAAAAGTGCTATTTGTGTTTGATTTAATTTCTGAACGTTCATTTTTTATGGAACTTACGGAAATTATTCCCGGTAAAAAGTTGTCAAAACCCGAATGTATTGTCTCAAAAGGTAATCCTCCCGCACAAATGTCAGTAAACGAAGATTCAGCATATATATCGGGTATTAATGTTGATGAAAATTTTTATGGCGATGAAGATTTTGATTTTGACGAGCTTGATGAAGAAGGTTTTGGCGATATGAATTTTGATGATAGTTCGTTGTTTTCTGAAGATCC
>CAYONE010000139.1:0-3117 GCA_964405245.1 uncultured Paludibacter sp. | reverse complement strand
GGTCCTACAGGTGTTGGTAAAACTGATTTGAGTATCAGTTTAGCGCAGCATTTTAATTGTCCCATAATATCATCGGACTCACGTCAGATTTTCAAAGAAATGAAAATCGGAACAGCTGTGCCTTCAGAAGAACAATTAAAAGCTGTGAAGCATTATTTTATTGGAACACACAGTGTTTTTCAAAAATTTAATGCAGGAATGTACGAACATGAAGTATTGCAATTGCTAAAAGAACTTTTTCAAAAAAATGATATAGTTTTAATGACCGGTGGTTCTATGCTTTATATTGATATTGTTTGTCATGGTATGGACGATATTCCATCGGTCGATGCTCTAACAAGAGCTAACTGGCAGGATATTTTTGAGAAAAACGGACTTGAGTATATACAAAATGAGCTTCGACGACTCGATCCTGAACATTATCAAAAAGTTGACTTGTCAAATTATCAACGTATTCTTCATGCACTTGAAATCTGTTCAATCTCTGGGAAACCGTTTTCGTTACTTCGCACAGGAATAAGAAAGAAGAGAGATTTCAATATTGTTAAAATTGGCGTAAACAGACAAAGGGAAGAACTTTATGAACGAATCAACAATAGAGTTGATCAAATGTTGAATGATGGATTGATTGACGAGGCAAAAACATTACTCCTATTTAAAGACTTGAACGCACTTAACACAGTAGGATATAAGGAGTTGTTTGGATATTTCGAAGGCAATCATGATTTTGATACAGCCATTAATTTAATAAAAAGAAATTCACGGCATTATGCACGCAAACAACTCACTTGGTTTCTTCGCGATAAAGAATTTACTTGGTTTCATCCTGATGAACTAGAAAAAATATTACTTTTTGCCGTAGAAAAAACCAATATAATTATTGAATCATGAAAATACTGAAAGATATTTCTTTATTGCCATATAATACTTTTGGTATAGATGTCAAAACGCATTATTTCATTGAATACTCTACAGTTGATGAGTTGAAATATTTACTCGATACTGAATTGTTTAAAACCTATAGCTTTCTTCATATTGGGGGTGGAAGTAATTTGCTTTTTACAGCCGATTTTAAAGGAATAATTCTACATTCGGCCAATAAGCAAATTTCAATTGTAAATGAAAATAACAATGAAGTTTTAATTGAAGTTTCTTCAGGAGTTGTGTGGGACGATTTTGTTGCTTTTTGTGTGGAAAATAACTATTGCGGTGTAGAAAATCTTACCGATATTCCGGGCGAAACTGGTGCGGCAGCCGTACAAAATATTGGCGCTTATGGTGTGGAAGTAAAAGATTTAATACAAACTGTGAATACTGTTGATACATTAAATTTGCAATTTCGACTATTTAATAACGATGAGTGTGAATACGGATATCGCTCGAGTATTTTCAAGCATAAATACCCGGGACGTTTTATAATTACATCGGTTTTGTTCAAATTATCCAAAATACAGAATTTTAATTTGAATTATAATCAGTTGGGCGAAGCTGTTAAAAATATCGGTGAAGTAAATTTGCAAAATATCCGTAAAGCTGTTTCGGAAATTCGCGGAAGTAAATTACCCAATCCAAAGGTGCGCGGAAATGCAGGAAGTTTCTTTATGAATCCCGTTGTTGATAATGAAAAATTTACTCAACTTTTTAATGAATATGAACAACTGCCATATTATCGCATTAATAATAATGACGTAAAAATCCCTGCTGCATGGCTTATAGAGCAATGTGGTTGGAAAGGAAAACATCATGGAAATGCAGCAGTACATCCCAATCACGCACTTGTGATTATTAATACAGGAAATGCGCAAGCAAGGGAAATTGTGAAACTTGCTTCAGAAATAATAAAATCGGTACAATCGAAGTTTGGAATTGTACTAAAACCTGAAGTTATTTTCGTATAATCAGATTAAAAATTGTTATTTAAAAATTTTTCTCTCGTTAAGCGCTTGTTGATATTTTTTTGCATTTCGCTCATGTTCATTCCAGGTTACAGCAAAATTGTGTTCTCCGTTTAAAGTTTCCTTCGCACACATAAAAATATAATCGTGATTTTTGAAATTCAGGACTGCATCTATCGCGGTGGGTGTGGTTATTCTGATGGGACCCGGAGGTAATCCCTTGTTTTTATATGTGTTATATGGTGATTTTACTTGTAAGGGTTCTCCAATAACGCGCCTCAAAGTAAAATCGCCAAAAGCAAATTTTACCGTTGGATCTGCCTGTAAAGGCATATTTATTTTTAAACGATTGATGTATAATCCTGCAATTATTGGCCTTTCATTGTTCAAATTTGATTCTTCTTCAATTATTGATGCAAGGGTGCTTACTTCGGTAAGAGTTAATGGAATCAGTGCAGCTTTTGTTTTTCTTTCCGTATTCCAGAATTTGTTGTATTCTTTCAGCATTCTGTCAAAAATTTCATTGGCATCGCTATCCCAGAAAATTTCATAAGTATTGGGAATAAAAACAGCTACAGAATTAAATTTATTAAAACCATACTGACTTAAAAACAAACTATCATTTAGCAGATTAACAATTGAAACCGAATCGGCCATAAGTTGTACCGATAAACGTTTAGCAAGTTGTTCTTTTGTGCGAATGTTGTTAAAAGTCAAGCGTACAGGTGTTTGACTTCCGCTTCGTAGTTTTCGAACCAGAGTAAAGTTATTCATACTGCCGGTTAATTCATAACGTCCGGTACGAATTTTTTTATCATAGTTCAATAGCTTTGCAGTGAGATGAAATGTAAATCCGGATTTAAGATGACTTTTCAATGAAACTCTTACATCTGAATAAGCATTGTTATCGCGGATATATAAATAGTTTTTTTCTTTTCCAACTAATTTAATGTTGGGCACAAAAAGTACATAGGCAGCAAAAAATGAAAATGCTAAGCCGGTAAAAATTGTAAAAGTCAACAATTTATATAAAAGTGATTTTGATTTTATCGAAAATTTCATTGATTTGAACTGATTAGTTTTATGAAATGCAAAAATACTTGTTTTTTTAGTACATCCTTATTCATAACACAATAATGAGCGTTAAACATGTTTAATTGACATTTTACTTCATTGCCGTACGAAAGTTTTAATAAAAAACGATTTTAAAAATTTAATTACT
>CAYONE010000138.1:0-6827 GCA_964405245.1 uncultured Paludibacter sp. | reverse complement strand
TGAATTTCTACCGAAGGTTGATTGTCGGCAGCCGTAGTAAATGTTTCCGACTTTTTAGTTGGAATAGTTGTGTTTGATTCAATCAATTTGGTCATCACACCACCCATAGTTTCGATACCGAGCGAAAGCGGAGTAACATCGAGCAACAATACATCTTTCACATCACCACTTAACACACCACCCTGAATAGCTGCGCCAATTGCTACTACTTCATCCGGATTTACACCTTTAGAAGGAGCTTTTCCGAAGAATTTTTCAACGGCAGCCTGAATCGCGGGAATACGTGTAGATCCACCAACAAGAATTACTTCGTTAATGTCGTTAATAGTTAAACCTGCATTTTTTAGCGCTGTACGACAGGGATCGATAGTTCTCTGAATCAGGTCGTCAATCAGTTGTTCGAATTTTGCGCGTGTAAGTGTACGAACCAGGTGACGTGGAACACCATCAACAGGCATAATGTAAGGCAGGTTGATTTCCGATGAAGTTGTATTGGAAAGTTCAATTTTTGCTTTTTCGGCAGCTTCTTTCAAACGTTGCAGTGCCATAGGGTCTTTACTCAAATCCACACCGCTGTTGTCATTTTTAAATTCCTGTACTAACCACTCGATAATACGGTGGTCGAAGTCATCACCACCAAGGTGTGTATCACCATCGGTTGATTTTACTTCAAAAACGCCATCACCCAACTCAAGCACCGAAACGTCATGCGTACCACCACCGCAGTCAAATACCACGATTTTCATGTCTTTATTGGTTTTATCCAAACCATAAGCAAGTGCAGCTGCAGTAGGTTCGTTGATAATACGACGAACATTCAAACCTGCTATTTCGCCGGCTTCTTTGGTAGCCTGACGTTGTGAGTCGTTAAAGTAAGCTGGAACAGTAATTACCGCATCCGTAACTTCTTGCCCGAGATATTCTTCGGCAGTTTTTTTCATTTTCTGAAGTATTATAGCCGAGATTTCCTGGGGAGTGTAGAGGCGTCCATCTATATCAACACGTGGTGTGTTGTTATCGCCACGAACTACTTTATAAGGTACACGTGCAATTTCTTTATCCAGACGGTCGTATGTTTCTCCCATAAAACGTTTTATGGAGAATACTGTTTTTGTTGGATTGGTAATAGCCTGACGTTTAGCAGGGTCGCCAACTTTACGTTCGCCGCCATCAACAAATCCGATAACTGAAGGAGTTGTGCGCTTTCCTTCGTTATTTGCGATAACGATTGGTTCGTTACCTTCCATTACTGAAACACACGAGTTTGTGGTTCCAAGGTCAATTCCGATAATTTTTCCCATTTTATTTTTTGAGTATTATATGTATGAATATTTTAAACTTTTTCTTATGCAACGAAGAGGAGTTTTACAAAGCTTGTGCCACAGAAGTATAAAAGCCAAAGTAGGGAATTTTGACAGAAAGAAGAAATTGTTGGCGGGATTTTTAGGTGAAATTTACTGACAAAAGGGCAGAAAGTGTCAGGTTTAACTGTTTTAAACTATCGGAATTATTCAAAGAAACTGAAATTTACATTTCCATATTTGCGATGTTCTACAAAATGATCATGTTGACTGAAATTATTGTTGGCAGAATGTTCAAGCACAAAAAGTCCTTCAGGCTTAAGTAATTGATATTTGAAAATTAAATCAGGTATCTGTGCCAGTTCATTTAGGTTGTAAGGTGGGTCGGCAAAAATAAAATCAAATTTCGTTCTGCATTGAGGTATAAATCTGAAAACATCAGTTTTAATAATCGTCAGATTTTTAATTTTCAGCAGATCACAACATTTATGAATAAAATTACAGTGTTTTGTTTCCAACTCAATACAAACTGCCGATTTACACTCACGCGATACAAATTCAAGTGCTATGCTTCCTGTGCCTGAAAATAAATCCAAAACCTCAATATCTTCAAAATCGATGTAGTTTAGTAAAACATTAAAAAGACTCTCCTTTGCAAAATCAGTTGTTGGTCGGGCTTTAATATCGGTTGGTGGATATAATCTTCGTCCCTTGTATGAGCCACTTATTATTCGCATTATTTAAAAACTTAGTATTGAGGCAACACAATTGCTAAAGTAATTTGACAGCAGAACTTCAATGTCGTTTGGTTTTTCGTTTCCATGAACGATTACCTTACACTCGTCAGAGGAAAATCCGAGTTGTGATACAGTGTTAACAGCATGGTAAGCAACATCTTCAGGGGTATTAGTTTCAAAAGTATTTGCCAATATGAGTTTATTGTCGTTGAGAACTATAAAATCTGCTTCGGCATTACGTGTTAATATATGAATTATTTTACCATTTTGCATATCAATATCATCAGTAAGTAATATGGAAAGATGATGTTCAATATTCGTTTCGGGCAGAAAATTATGCAATACTTTATTCAGTTGAGCAGGTACAGCAAAAATGTTTACAGCAGCCCATGGCTCAAGTTTGTTAAAAAGCAAAGCATCAGATTTGTTTAAATTAGGATGCTGAAGTTTCAGAAATGTAGTGAGTTCGGTGCTGTTGAAAAATTCGGCAGGAACAAAGGTGTAATTTGATGTTTGAAAAATCAACCTAACCGATTTGAAAATCATTTGCAGTTCGGGTTGACCCGCTAAAAGATCGATAATTTCTGTCTCGGTGAGTTTGTTGAAGTCGGTATGAAGTTTTTTTGATGATATTTGTTGACTGTTGTCACTTACCAATAAATAAAATCCATCCGGAGTAAACCGGATGGATAAATCGAAATTATTATGTGATTTCTGCGTCATGATTTTTTTAGCAAAAGCACTTGTGCAGGAGGATTAAATTATTCCCAGTTTCCAGCAAAATTGTTGGGTTCTTCAATCGAACCTACTTTCAGACCCGGATACCTTTCGAGTTTATTTTTCATATCAATTATATTTAATAACTCCTGATGGTTTAAATCATAAAGATATGTTTTATAATGGGCTGATGCTTCAAAAAGAGGAACCATAATTTGTGAAGCATTGAAATAAGTATTGTTTATTTTCAGTTCAAAAGTATCGTTTTTCGAAAATGGAATTATTGCCAAATCGCTAATAGTTTCTGATGTGTATTTTTCGCCGTATAAAGCTTCAATAATTGAAACGTATGCTGTATCGCGTCGGAAATTTTCAAGTCCGTTAGCAATTATCTCTTTCATGTTGCCGCTACGAACAATTTTTGCAGCTGAAGCTTCTGTAAGTCCTGCTTCGAGTTGACGGTCGCTAAGTGATCCTTCTTTCATTACCATTTTTTTCTTCGAAGCTTTCAGAAACATAATCAAAGTATCGAAGCTTGTTGTAAATCCACCTTTTTGGTCGCGGAATTCAAGTTGTGCTTTGCGTATGTCCACAAGTCTGTCGATAATTACTTTTTCACGTTGTTCGCGAGTCTGGTCAAATCGGATAGGAGTCATAACACTTTGATAGCACATGTATGCTAAAACCACTATGGAGACCATTAATAAGATTTTGATAACTGTTTTCATGCTGAAATTTTCTTATATTATTGTTATACGTTTATGTTTTTTTAACTATGGATTTATTTCATTCTGCAAATTTAGAAAAGAAAATCCAATACTCCATATTTAAACGAAGATTTTTTCCAATTATTTTTCAGCATTTTTCTCCACGAAAATCAGTTTTTTTTAGTTTTTCAACTGTTTTCTTAATATAAAGTGTTATATCTTTGCAAAGTTCACTTATAAACAGAAATAAGCTGATATGTAGATTTTCCAATATCATTCATTTAATAAAATCCGTATAGAAGCTTCACTTAAAACTTTTTTTATGGCTCAGATTCAAACAAATCCAATATATAAACTATATCGCGAACTTCTTAATGCTTATCCGCAACTGTTAACTTCGGCTGAAAGAAAGTATTTAAAAAATCTGCTTAAAGAATTTTATACACGGCATTATTCACAAACTGATGCAGAGATGCACGTTAGCGATAAACTTGCGGTAATAAATATAGTTTTGAAAGAAATAGGACTTGGTAAAACAGCTGCATTAAGCGTTATTCTCTATGAACTGATTGATAAGAAAAAAATATCTCCGGAAGAAGCTGATAAATTTTTTAATGTGCCAGTTTCGCAAGTTATCAACGGACTTGTCAGGGTAAGGGAGCTTTATCAAAAAAATACTTCTCTCGAAACCGAAAACTTTCGAAAACTGTTTCTCACATTTGCCGAAGATATCAGGGTGATTCTTATCATAATTGCCGAACAGCTGCACAAAATGCGTACGCTCGATATTATGCCTGATGTAACACATCAGAACATAGCGCGTGAAAGTTCGTTTCTGTATGCACCTTTGGCACATCGTATGGGTTTGTATGCTATTAAAACCGAGCTTGAAGATTTATCGCTGAAATATACCAATCGGGAAATTTATAAGGATATTGCGAAAAAATTAAACGAAACAAAACGCTCACGCGATAGCTATATTTATGAATTTATTTCTCCACTCAAAGAAAAATTAGCTGAATTGGGTTATCAGTTTGACATAAAAGGACGTACAAAATCAATACACTCTATCTATAATAAAATAAAAAAGCAAAATACGAATTTTGAAAATATCTACGATCTTTTTGCAATACGTATAATATTTGATGTGCCACCCGAAAAGGAAAAAGCTGCTTGCTGGCAGGCATATTCTATTGTTGCAGACATGTATCAGCCCAATCCGAAACGGCTACGAGATTGGCTTTCGATTCCAAAATCGAACGGTTACGAGAGTTTGCACACCACGGTTCTCGGTCAGCAAAATAAATGGGTTGAAGTACAAATACGAACAGTACGTATGGACGAAGTAGCTGAAAAAGGACTTGCCGCGCACTGGAAATACAAAGGCATAAAAGGAGAATCGGGTATGGACGAATGGCTGAAAAACATTCGCGAGATTCTCGAAAATCCAGAATTGAATGCCGTAGATTTTATGGATGAGTTCAAACTGAATCTTTACGATAAGGAAGTTTTTGTTTTTACACCCAATGGCGATTTACACAAGCTGCCTAAAGGAGCAACCATTCTCGATTTTGCTTTTTCAATTCATACCGGATTGGGAACAAAATGTGTAGGGGCTAAAGTAAATGGCAAAAATATGCCGATTAAGTACGTCCTTAATAATGGCGATCAGGTAGAGGTGCTCACTTCGCCAACTCAGAAACCCAATCAGTCATGGTTGAATATTGTTTCTACATCAAAAGCCCGGAACAAAATACGTCAATCGCTCAAAGAAATTGAATATAAAGATGCTGAGATTGGGCGTGAAATGCTTACACGCCGGATAAAAAACTGGAAAATTGAGTACGATGAAGGGAAAATTTCCAAACTTGCAAAAAAGAAAGGTTACAAAACTGTAAGCGATTTCTATCAGGATATTGCTAACGAGAAGCTGGATTTGCTAACTGTACGCGATATTTATTTAGAAATTGAGAAAAAAGATCTTGCTGTAGATCATCCTGAAACACGTAGCGCCGAAACTTTTTCGAAGGAGCCATCAACACCGGAACATTTTGGGAAAGATGATGTGCTTGTTATCGGGCAGAATTTGAAAAATGTGGATTTCAAACTATCCAAATGCTGTAATCCTATTTATGGCGATGATGTTTTCGGATTTGTATCGGTAGGAGGTGGAATCAAAATTCACCGCTCCGATTGTCCCAATGCGCCGCAAATGATAGCCCGTTTTGGGTACCGCATTGTAAAGGCACGCTGGTCAGGCAAAGCCGAAGGCTCGCAATATCCTATCACCCTGCGCATTGTGGGGCACGATGATATAGGCATAGTTACCAACATCACTTCGCTCATTTCAAAGGAAAGTAAAATAAGCCTGCGCTCCATTTCTGTTGATTCCAATGCCGGACTCTTTCAGGGCAACCTTACCATTATGGTAAACGATACGAAAGATTTGGAAGGCATCATCAAAAAAATCAAACAGGTGAAGGGAGTGAAGAATGTGTCGAGGTCGTAGATATAGAAAATAGCTTTTCCAGAGTACTCAAACTTTGGAAAAGTTGAAAAATCTGTTGTCTGTTGTCCGCCGTCATTTCTACAGAATCAACTTTTTCAATTCTTCCACTCCCTCCGAAGCGCCTTTTCTGATAACAGTAACATTTTGGGCATATACATTTACTTCGTTCGGGTCAATCAGATAAATGGGAATACCGGCTGGAGCATAATTTATCAGTCCGGCAGCGGGATATACCTTCATGGAAGTACCGATAATGGAGAGAATATCCGCTTTTTCAGCAAGTCGAATTGCATTTTCAATTTCGGGAACGGCTTCGCCAAACCAGACTATGTGCGGACGAAGCTGGAAACCTTTCGGACATTTATCGCCCATGTTCAATTCAATTTTTTCAGGATGGATATCATATACTTCTGCGCCCGGTCCGGTTGAACGTGCTTTCATTAACTCGCCGTGTAAATGCAAAATATTGGAACTTCCGGCGCGCTCGTGAAGATTGTCAACATTTTGGGTGATGATTTGTACTTCGAAATACTTTTCGAGTTCTGCCAAACCGAGATGTCCGTTGTTAGGTTTCACGGTAAGCAGTTGCTTGCGTCGTTCGTTGTAAAAACGCATTACCAATTCCGGATTTCTCCTGAAAGCTTCGGATGTAGCCACATCTTCAATACGATGTTTCTCCCAAAGTCCACCGGCATCTCTGAAGGTTGAAACGCCACTTTCGGCGCTCATGCCCGCGCCGGTGAGAATTACAAGTGATATCATAAATTGCCCCCAACCCCTAAAGGGTAGTTTAGAACAAAGACACTTCAAAACGTCGTCAGACTTTTGAATGTTTCTTTGTTGTAGTGTTTAATAA
>CAYONE010000137.1:0-6834 GCA_964405245.1 uncultured Paludibacter sp. | reverse complement strand
TAATAAAGAAACGTTTTGAAATCTTCGATGTTCAAAAGTTTTGTTGAAAAGCCTGCAAAAAGCTTCAAAACTTTGTTAGACTTTTTGAACGTTTTTTTGAAAAATTTTAGAATAACAAAAGATAAAAGGTTTTTTTTTAGAACCAAAAGTCAAGAACCAAGACCACAGAGCCTTAAATACCTTAAATTTGCAAACTTTTCAAACCTCTCAAACTCCTGAAACCTGAAAACTCCGTATTTTTTCTGTCATTCTGTCATTGTATGACTATTGGCATTTTTTTTGACAAATACGCACCTCAATTAAGAGTTTTACTTTTTCGATGTAAAAATGGTAAGAAATAGTAAATGGTAAATGACTAATTGGTAAATTAAAAAATACATTAACAAACAAAATATAAAAAGCAAACAATGAGTAAAGGTAATATTGGGGTAACGAGCGATAACATTTTCCCCGTCATCAAGAAATTTTTATACAGCGATCATGAGATTTTCCTGCGTGAGTTAGTGTCGAATGCTATTGATGCAACCCAAAAACTGAAAACTTTAGCTTCGGTAGGCGAGTTTAAAGGTGAATTGGGCGATCTTACAGTGCGTGTTTCTGTTGACAAGAAAAAAGGAACACTGACAATTTCGGATCGTGGTATCGGTATGACTGCCGATGAAATTGAAAAGTATATCAATCAGATTGCTTTTTCAGGCGCTGAAGAATTTCTGGAGAAGTACAAAAAAGATGCAAAGGCTATTATCGGACATTTTGGCTTGGGCTTTTATTCATCGTTTATGGTTTCCAAAAAGGTGGAAATATTCACTCAATCGTTTAAAGATGGCGCTGTAGCGCAACAATGGTCGTGCAAGGGCGATCCTGAATACACATTGGAAGATACCATAAAAGCTGACCGTGGAACTGATATAGTTCTTCATATTGATGATGACAATAAAGATTTTCTTGAAGAATCGAAAATTCAGGAGTTACTTACAAAGTATTGTAAGTTCCTTCCAATTCCTATCGCTTTCGGAAAGAAAAAGGATTGGAAAGATGGAAAACAGGTTGAAACCGATGAAGATAACATTATCAACGATACCAATCCGGCATGGACACGCAAACCAGCCGATTTGAAAGATGAAGATTACCAGAAATTCTACCGCGATTTGTTCCCGATGAGCGAAGAGCCCTTGTTTCATATTCACCTCAATGTGGATTATCCATTCAATCTAACAGGTATTCTATATTTCCCGAAAATTAAAAACAATATTGAAATTCAACGCAATAAAATCCAGCTTTTCTGTAATCAGGTTTTTGTTACCGATCATGTTGAAAATATCGTTCCTGAATATCTGACATTGCTTCATGGTGTAATCGATTCGCCCGATATTCCTCTCAATGTTTCGCGCAGTTATTTGCAAAGCGATGGCAATGTAAAGAAAATATCGAGCCATATCACCAAAAAAGTTGCGGATCGTTTGGCTGAAATTTTCAAAAATGAACGCCCTGAATTTGAAAATAAATGGGACAACCTGAAAATTTTCATTCAGTATGGAATGTTGAGCGATGAGAAATTCTACGAACGCGCTGAAAAATTCGCATTACTCAAAAATACTGAAGGTAAATATTTCACATTAGAAGAATACAAAGAACTCGTAAAACCAAATCAAAAAGATAAAAATGGCGATTTGATTTATCTTTATTCAACAAATACCGATGAACAATACAGCTACATTCAACATGCAAAAGAAAAAGGGTACGATATTCTTTTAATGGATGGACAACTCGATGTTCATGCTATCAGTCAGTTAGAACAAAAATTTGATAAAACCCGCTTTGTTCGCGTTGACAGTGATGTAATTGATAAAATTATCCAGAAGGATGATGCTCCAAAAGTTGAATTGAGTGATGAACAACGCGATGCGCTTGTAACAATTTTCGAATCGCAAATTCCAACGATGGAAAAAACAAACTTCATAGTTACTTTCGAAAGTCTTTCACCTTCATCGCAGCCTGTTTTTGTAACGCAAAACGAATTTATGCGTCGCATGAAAGAAATGTCGGCTTTGCAGGGTGGCATGATGAGTTTCTATGGCGAAATGCCCGATAGTTACAATTTGGTAGTGAATACAGCACATCCGTTAGTTGATAAACTATTGAAAAGTGAAGAAGAAGTTTGCACAGCCGATGTAGCTCCACTATCGACAGAAAATAACGAGTTAAAAGCGAAACGCGATAAACTCAAAGAAAGTCATAAAGGCAAAAAAGATGAGGAAATTCCTGCGGAAGAAAAAGAGGAATTGAGCAATATTGATAAACAAATTGATGAGTTAACTGATAAGAAAAAAGCTGTTTACAAAGCTTTTGCTTCTGAAAACAAACAGGTTCGTCAGTTAATTGACCTTGCGTTGCTTGCCAACAATATGCTCAAAGGCGAAGCGCTGGCTAACTTTGTAAAACGGAGCGTTGAGCTAATGTAAAAAGCTTGTTTGTTTAGTTTTAGCGACATAAAACATTAATAATAAATCGTTTAAATAAAAGCTTTTATTAATTTTATCAAAAAAGGCATTACCTTGTGTGATGCCTTTTTTGTTGCAATTAAGCACCCAAAAATTTACCCTTTGAAAGGCATATATATATTGAATTTCAATACTTCACTGTATAACTCAGAGTTGGTAAAATAGGGAACATGCTGAATTCCCAAAGTCTTACACCCCAATCGGAGCTTGTGGTTCGGTATAAATGAGGGTTACGCCGGTTGTAAACGTTTATTATGCTGATGTCGAAATTTCCAACCGCCTTTCTGAAATATACTTTATAGCTTAATCCAACATCTAATCGATGATAAGCTTTCTGCCTGAATTGGTTTAAACTTCCATACACAAGCACATGATCGCCTTTTATATCTTCATAATAAGAGCGGGGAATATTATACGGCATTCCCGTTCCGAAAACCCAAATGGCGGATGCCGAAAGGTTTTTTGAAATTTGTTGCTGGAAAAGGCATCCGAAATCGAACAGCCTGTCGTATTTGTATGGATATTCAACGCCATCGTTCAAATCGTTAAACTGCCGTTTCGAGTTAGCTATCGAAAAACCTATCCAGCCGGTTGAGTTACCCTGCTCTTTTCTCAAAAGCGCTTCAATTCCTTTCGCTTTTCCTTTTCCATTGGTTGCAAGCATTTTTCCCCAATCCGAATAATCAATTGTATAAGTTACGCCCTCTTTCAGGTCGGCCAGATTTTTCATTTCCTTGTAATATGCCTCAATTGTAAATCTGTATTCCGAGTAATCGGGTGCAAATTCTAACGAGACAGTAGCTTGATTACTTGTTGACGGAGGAGCAATACGCATTGCAGGTATTCTGTAATCGGCAGGTACGCCCGCGCTTGTGTTTGAAAGCAGGTGAAATGGCTGCCAAATTCGGGAATAAGAAATTTTCGTGGCAAATTCTTCCGTTATTTTTCGTGAAAGAATAAAGCGTGGCTGAAAATTATTGAAAACGGCGCTGTCTGTTTGCAAAAAATTCTCCCTAATGCCGGCATACAAACCGAAACCAAAAATGTTATCAATGGTAATATCTCCGTAAATGGCATGATCCAATGTGTTCAACTCAGGATAGCCGAGATTGAGATTTAAGGGTTTTAAATTATCGCCCGATTGATTTATTTCAGTTTGCCCGGGTTGAAAAGTGTGATAAACGAAGTTGTAACCGGCTTGCGATCTGATATTGTTGTTAAAGATAAAGCTGCTTTTAAAATTGATGAAATTATCGGTGATGGTTGTTTTGAAATTGCTTTTGAAAGTGTCGGTAATTTTCTTGTCTAATCCATAAAAATCAATATCATTTTTTTCGCCATAATGATATTTTGTATGTCCTGCTACCATATTAATATGAAATACAGGCGAGAAAATATGATTAAAACGCAATGATGCAGCCCTGTTGCCCCACGAAGTGTTTAAATCAGCTTTAATCTGACTTTTAATATCTGCTATGTCGTAACTCATCACATCATCGCCGGTGTAAAAACTGAAGAACAACCGGCTTTGCGGTGAAAGAATATAATTCAGTTTCAGGTTTGCATCGTACATGCTGAAATCAGTAGTCATTTGATACAATGATTTAAAAAGCGGTAAGGTGTTAATTCTGAACGATGCCAAATAAGATGCTTTGTTTTTTATAATCGGGCCTTCCGCAAATATTTTTGAAGTTATAATTCCAAAAGTAATACTTTGATGATGTTCATTCATATTACCATCAATGGTTCGCACATCCACTACCGAAGATAACCGACCGCCAAATTCAGCCGGAAAAGCCCCGAGATACAGATTTGAGCTTTTAATAATATCGGCATTAAAAGTTGAAGTTATATTTCCCAAATGATTTACATGATAAAGCGGCATGTCATCGAGCAAAAAAAGATTTTGATCGGCGCTACCGCCTCTCACATACAAATTTGAATTGCCATCGCCGGTATTACGAACTCCGGGTGTGAGTTGCAGATATTTCAATAAGTCTTTTTCGCCAGCCAGGGCGGGCATTGTTTCTAACTCAGTTTTATTAATCGAAAAAACCGATGCCACAGGGTCGGTTGCCCTGCGAATGTTTGCTTTAACTTCTACTTCGGATAAGCCAAACTCCGAAGGTGTAAGATACAGATTGATAAAAGCTTTATCGCAATCGGGTTTAAATGAAAGTGTTTCAAAACCCAGATACGAAGCTTCAAGTGTTGTACTGTCGCAATTTTCAGGAATCCAAAGCGTATATCGTCCCTGCGAATTTGTAGTTGTGCCTGCTCCGCTCTTTTTCTCTACAACAGTTGCACCGATTAGAAATTCGCCGGATTTTTTATCGTAAACTGAGCCGGAGATTGCCTTTTTAGCCTGAACTGCGAAAGTGAAAATATTTATAACTATAGATAAGATTAATAATAAAATACGCATAAATTTAGTCTTTGTTAATATCAGGTCTTCCTGCAACCCAAATTGTAGTGTCGGTTTTACAATACGAACCCAATATCCCCAATCCACCTGTTATATTGTTGAAAACTTTTACCGGTTCGGGCATTCCGTACAGCAAATCTCCCAATGCGGCAAACTCTTGTTTATAAAGCGAGGTTTTGTATTTAAAATACGAACTTGATACGGTTCTCAACTGAACTATTATGTTATGATCGAATGTGGAATTAAAAAGCGTGCTAGTTTGAATAACAGGTGGAAAATATTCGAAATTTATGGTAACGACATCTCTTACAGAGTCAAGTCTGAATAATAACGAACTTGGACTGTCTGCTTCAAGCATAAAAACATCGGGATAATAGTCTTCGCGGGTTATTAATTGATCGTTTGAAGATATGCCGCTTTGGTGAAATTGCGATGGTTCAGTAGTTTGTAAATGTTGTGTATATAAAACTAACTCGTAATAAATTACTTTTGGGCTTTGTACAGGTATAAAACTAAAACTACATGAGTGTGAATATTCATTTTTGATTGGATTGTTTTTCAGGTGAACAATTTTTACTTCCTGATTTGGAACGGTATCTGTAACTTCAACAATGGCAGTAGGATTTTTCGTTTCCACTCTTATTTTATATACGCCTCCCAACTTCGGTTTTAAGTCATTCGAAATTAGATATAACTTATCTTTTTTAGTTTGAGTTGAAAGATGGTAAATAATATTATTATTAACATCAGTAATTGTTGCCGAAATTATACCAGGAGTGGGTTTTATAGTTTTTGAAAATGCAATCTGATTTGAGCCTGCAAGTACTTTTACCGTGGAATCCGGATTGAGAAATGAACTTATGACTACTTCGGGAACAAAATCTTTTGATAAATCTACTTCAACGGGATACATATTGGTATCACAGGAGAGAAAAAATTGGACACTAACTATAAGTATTATAATTTTGGTTTTCATTGATAAAATTGTTTAAGGCAATAATGACATGAAAATGTCATTATTGCTTTTTATTAATAATACCAGTCTACAGGAGGTGTATCTTTACTCCAATGATTAACAAAGTTATATGGAGAGTAAGTTAAAATTCCTGTGCAAAGTTGGTATATATTATAACCGGTATAGTTAAAACCATTTTTGCCAAATGAATTTACACTAAATAAATAACCTTGAGTAAAGTTATCCAAAACTAAATATTCACCTTGAGGCCAAGTTTTCCAAGCACAAAATAACCAGCATGATCGATAACCATATCTCACTCTTGATGCAGGTATATCTAATCCGCCATCTCCAATATTTTTACTCTTATTTTACCATAGCAGCAACCAGCTGGAGATGTTTCTTCGTAATACCATGGTGTCGGATTGAAGGGAACTTTTTGTATTTCAGTTGTTTGGATTCCTTTGCTTTTTCGTTTTAAATCGAATTGCTGGATACCATCATTTACATCAATAATTTCAATTCTAATTTTCGGAATATTTGTAATATCATAATTTTCAAATTTTTGCTCATGATTTTCTTTTTCAGATGTTGCATTTCTTGTGATATTCTGATAATCAAATCTGTCATCATTAACATTGTCTAAAAAATATTCTGTTTTTGCTAAGTGTGTTTTTAGTGTTTCTTCTTTATCAGATGAAATTACAACTTTTACAAGTCTATTATTGTCATCAAAAATTGAAATCGTATAAGTATATAAGTAATTTACTGAAAAGAATTCATTTTCAACCTCTTTAGGTATAACAGAATTGTTTAAGTCTTTCTCTATACTATTTTTTTTGCAAGATATAAACTTAAAATTTATAATGGATATTGCAAGAATTAATTGAAATTTATATTTTTTCATTGTAATTATTTTTTAAGAAATTTCCCTACTCATTTAAAGCTTTTCG
>CAYONE010000136.1:0-6914 GCA_964405245.1 uncultured Paludibacter sp. | reverse complement strand
TTTGGTTTCAGTATGGTAAAATACCACATACGTACAATGTTGGGCAGTAAAATTACCAAACCGATTGTACCAATGGCAATACCTTCAAAAAGATGTCCCACATGCAGCATTTTTTCAAGTTCCCAGCCAACAGAGTTTGCAAAAAACAGTACACCTAAAAATGTTACTATAAATGCTGCAAGACTTATCGGCAGCGATTTGTAAAGTAAGCCTGAAAGACCTGTCCAGTCGTATTTTGATGTAAGATATCTGCGGAGTGCCATCATCAATTCACCCGGATTTGCTTCCTGCGGGCAATGTGTGGAGCAATCGCCACAATAATAGCATTCCCATGGTTTAAGTGAAGCTTTTATGTCGTCCTCAAGTCCAAGTGCACTGAGTCGAACCATCTCGCGCGGAAATGAATTTTCTTCAGTGGACAGAGAACAAACTGCGGTGCAGTTTCCGCAATTGTAGCAGGCATGGAAATTTACCGTGCCAAACTTTTTCATTTCGTTTCCGAATTCAGGATTTATTTTTGCCATTACTTATTCAGTTTATAAGTGAAATACTCATCCATGTCGTCGATAGCGCCTGTTTTAACAAATCCGTATTTAACCAGCGACATGAGATAAAACATAACTTCGTGTGCAGGCATATTTACCTTTTCGGCAATCTGCACTACTGTGAGTTCTCCATCTTTCAGAGCTTCAAGCAGAACTTTTTTAATTCTGTTGAATTCTTTCAGATTTTCCTTTGCCTGCTCCGGAATTCCTCCGAGTTGTTCGCGCAGGTATTTTGCAGTTTTTCCTTTTTCTACTTCCATGTTTTCAATTGTAAATTGTAAATGAATAAATAGTACATCAAGCTAATGCATCAATCATGCTCATGATTTCAGCGCTCGAACAGGCTATCAGATCAATTGCATCGGGTTCGCAAACCGGAGTACACATACCACAACCTTTACAAACTGTATTGTTGATTTCGGCAATGGTTTTTCCGTCTTTTTCCACTTTCAGAATTGCATCGAACGGGCAAGCTTCTTCACAGGCACCGCACCAACTGCATTTCGAAGGATCGATAACTGCAATAAGCGGCTCCGATTCGAGTTCACCTTTGCTCACAATTGAATACGATTTGGTGGCAGCCGATAATGCTGAATTTACTGATTCGGCAATGTTTTTCGGTCCCTGACAAGCTCCGGCAATGGTTATTCCATCAATTACGGTTTCAACCGGACGAAGTTTCATGTGCACTTCGTTATAGAATTTATCACGTCCCTTTGGTAGTTTGAAAAGTGAACCAACACTGTTGTCGGCACGGGGAACCATTCCTGTTACGAGTACAACCAGGTCTGCATCAACTTCTATTTCACGATTGTTGGTTAAAATATCGTTTACCTTTACAATCGTTCTATTTCCTTCAACATTTACTACCGGAAGTCCGTCTTCATAGGACTGGAAATATATATCGCCCTGACGCAGTGAATCTGCGTAAAGAATTTCCTGTTTACCATAAGTACGGAGTCCACGATTGAAATGATAGTTTTGAATTTTTGGGAATTTATCCTTTGCAGTTACTGCCGCATGAATGGTTGAAGTACAGCAGTTGCGTGAACAATAGGTATTTTCACCATCGGTTTGGCGGCTACCCACACAATAAATATAAGCAACGTTTTTAATTTCTTTTCCTTTATAGGTGAGTTTTCCTTGCTGCGTATCGATAAGTCGCTTAAATTGCGGTAAAGTTATTACATTATCTGAAGTAGCATAACCAAATTCGCCATAAGCCGGAGTGTATGAATCGAATCCGGTAGCCATAAGCACAGATCCTACGGTCATTTCCACTATTTCTTCCTTTTCCGAAAAATCCACAGCCGGACATACTTTTTCGCATTCGCCGCATCGTGTGCAGTTTTTCAAATCGATTACCGGAGTTTGTGGATATTCACTCGGGTAGTTTTTGTAAATTGCCTTTCGGTTTGTCAATCGGAAGTTGAATTCATCAGGAACTTCAACCGGGCAAACTTCTATGGCTCTTTTTAAATCTTCAGGATGATAATTGCTTTTGATATAACGTGGTGTTCGTTTTACTTTGAGCGTTATATTTCCTACACTGCCCTTGTTCGAAATAAGTTCCGAATTGGTCATTATAGTGATATTATCCCGTTTAACTAATTCGTTGTAGAGGCGCGTAACCATTTGCTTTCCGGTTTCAGTGGTAGTTGAAAGTGAATCCCATTGTGCCACCCGTCCTCCAACAAATGCTTCTTTTTCTATCAACAGTACCTCTGTGTCTTTATCAGATAGCGAGAGCGCTGCTTTCATACCTGCCACGCCTGCACCTATTACCGCAACGGCTTTTACGGCTTTTACTTTGTTTGTTTCAAGTGCATCGGCATATCTCGATTTTGCTATCGCAGCTTTTACGAGATGAATGGCTTTTTCTGTAGCACCCATCTTATTGTCGGAATGCGCCCACGAAGCCTGTTCGCGTATGTTGGCGTGCACGTAAGTGTATTTGTTCAGATTGGCTCGTTCCGATACATTGCGGAATGTGGTAAGATGAAGTTTTGGCGAGCAGGAAGCTACAACCACGCCATCAAGTCCGTTGGCTTTAATGTCGTCCACCATATCGCGCTGGTTGGCATCAGAACAAGCAAACATGGTAGTTTTCGACAGAAATACAATTTCATCGCCTTCCACTGCCTGACGCACTTTTTCCACATCAACATAATCGGAAATATTACCACCACAATGGCAAATATATACGCCTATTTTTTTTGGTTTCTTTTCCATAAAATTTCTTTTTATTTACTAGTTAGCAATTTACCATCTTGTCATTTACTATTTTCACAAATTGTGTTTAGCTTTAATGCGAGTGTTACCCAGATAAATAGTAAATGGTAAATGAATAAATAGTAAATGAATAAATATTAACTATTTAAATGTTTTTCTGAATAAGGTAACTAATTGCTTCGGATGACGCGGCACCTGCCGAAAGTATTGAATCTGGTATGTCCATTGGGCCGGTAACTGTACCTGCAACGAATACTCCTTCCATGCTTGTTTTTGCCGGGCTTGCTAATAAATCGATTTGTTTCACGAATTTGAAATCGTCAAGTTTGGGACTTTCATTACCGAAAATTCCTGTAACTTCTTCGTTAGGTAAAACTCCATTGGCTAAAACAACCATATCGTGTTCTGTTTCCTTCAGTCTTCCTTCATTAATATCTTCATAACGGAGAATCAGATTTCCGTTTTCTTTAGATTTAATGCGACCTATTTTGCCTTTCACAAAATTTACACCCATGCCTTTGGCTTGCTGATAAAACTCTTCGAATCCTTTACCAAACGATCGGATATTGATATAATAAATAGTTACATCGGCCATTGGCAGGGCTCCCATAAGTAATTGAGCTTGTTTAATTGAATACATGCAGCAAATTTGCGAGCAAATAGGATTTCCTATCGATGCATCGCGTGAACCTACGCATAAAACGTATGCAATTTTATCAGGCATCTTCCCATCGCTGGGGCGTAAAATAGTGTTGAAAGGACGGGTAGGAGCGAGCTGACGCTCCATTTGAAGAGCGGTTATCACATTTTTATATTCACCGAATCCGTAGCGTGGCATTTTCTTAGGGTCGAACATATTAAAACCGGTAGCAAGTACAACAGTGCGTACATGCAATGTCATTTCTTCGGGTTGCATTGTAAAATCGATGCAGTTTGTGGGACAAACTTTTTCGCATGCTCCGCAAAGTGTACAATTTTCAATATCGATAGCAGCAGCTTTCGGACTGCAAATACTGAAAGGTATAAATGCTGCCTTACGTCCCACAAGTCCGTACTGATATTCGTCGGAAACACTTACCGGACAGGCATGTTCGCATAACTGGCACGAAGTGCAATCTTCGATATGTACGTAACGTGGTTTCTTAGTTACTTTCGCTACAAATTCCACATCGCTAATCTTCTGTAGATTGCTCACTTCACTGCCTGTGAAAATTGTAATGTTCGGGTGTCGCGATATTTCAGAAACTTTCGGAGTTGTTATACATGCCGAACAGTCAAGCGTTGGAAAAACCTTACTCAACATAATCATTTTTCCGCCCACCGATAAATCTTTTTCCACTACGAGTACTTTATATCCCGTATTTGCCAGATTCAAAGCTGCTTCGCCTCCGGCAATTCCGGCGCCTATTACAAGTGCATCGTAAGTTATGTTTTTAATAGGATTACTACCCCCAACCCCTGAAGGGGAGCTGACCTCAAACACCTGCGATGGTGCCGAGTTTGATTTTTCTTGAATATTTTGTTTTGTAGTCATATATCATATTTTAATAATCAATACTAATATTTACTGTTCCCCTTTAGGGGTTAGGGGTATTTCTTGTTTTCAATAAGTATTCGTTAAATCCACGCATTTGTTTTACAAAACTTTCGCTGCATACAGAGCAAATAGCTGCCATTCGTAAGCGTGCGGGATCAATTTCTTTTGATTTCATAAGGTCGTGCGTTTTCCGTACAAGATTGCCGGTTTTTTCTGTGCACGATTCACCGAAAACACAGTCAGTTCCATCAGCTGCAATAAATACACCATCGAATCCTTTTTCGTAGGCGTAAAGTATCCACGAAGGTTTAATGCCACTTGAGCAGGGAACTGAAATAGTGTAAACTGTAGGCGGATAATGTAATTTGAGCAGCCCTGCCATATCAATGGCGGGATCTGAAATTTTTTCGGTGGAAAATACGAGAATTTTCGCGGTTTTTTTATTTATGTCTCCCATGTTTTCTGATTTAAAAAGAAAAAAGAAAAAAATCCGGTTCCTGTAAACAATTTTTGTTTGTTCAGGAACCGGTTAAATCGTTTCCTGAAGGAATTATTGTTTTTTCAGGTACACTTTAAAGTAACCGTTTTCTTCGATGTGTCCAAGAAATTCATGCCCCTGTTTGTTACACCATTTTGGTACATCCTGTTTCGTTCCTTCGTCCGACGAAAGAATTTCCATTACTTCACCACTTTTAATTGTTCCGATGGCTTTTTTTGCTTCCAAAAGTGGTCCCGGACATGCTGTTCCGCGTGCATCTACTGATTTTGCTACTGCTACTGATTTTAATTCTTCTGTTGTCATAATGATAAGTTTTAATTTCTGCCCCCCAACCCCCTAAAGGGGGAGCATAAGGGCAAGAATAGGATTGTTTGTAAATTTGTTTGTGTTTGTACTTGTATTTCTAATATCTTAAGTTCCCCTCTAACAATTCCCCTTTTAGGGGGTTAGGGGGCAGTTTTATATAAACAATTGTATCGCACTTTCACCTGCATCGGCAACAAATGTTGTAGCGCCTGCATAACTCAAATGCGGATAATCTATAAATTCTTCTTTTTTGAAGCCCATAAGTCCCATGGACATTTCGCAAATTATGATTTCGATGCCCAAATCACCGGCTTCTTTAAACATTTGCTCCAAAGACATTACATTTTGTTTTTTCATAAGGTACGAAATCATTTTAGGACCCATACCTGCCATGTTCATGTTGGAGAGTTTCAGTTTTTTACCTCCTTTGGGAAGCATCATGCCAAACATTTTCGATATGAAATCTTTGTCTTTTCCTGTTTTTTTCGGATCGCGTAGTGCTGAAAGCGACCAAAATGAAAAAAAAAGTTTTACTTGTGTATCCATTGCAGCTGCAGCTACTGAAATTACCATTGCTGCCAGAATTTTATCAAGATCGCCTGAAACAACGGCTATTGAGAGTTGATCTTTCCGTGAATTTTCAAGCTTTTCAACTTTTGATTTTAGTTGATTGAATTGAGCCTGTAATTGTTCAATGCTTATTTCTTCTGAGTTTGCCATTTTGGTTGAAAATTTATTTTTTTAATTAAAGAAATATTTCTGCAAATATATCTGTTTAATGAATATATATTCCTTTTTATTGTATGCTTTTGGTTGCTTTTTTTTGTGATTTACATCACAGAAAATATTTCAATAAATTTACATGGACAAAAATTTATTACGCTGATAAAATTTATGATAAGTATTAGAAAATAAATAATTTCGTAATTTTTAATCGCTGTTTTCAAATGTATTTTGGACTGAGGGCGTTTAGCAGGATAGAAAATAGAATTAAAGTACAAAAGACGTTCAATAGAGCATCCAATGCTTTATTTGAAATTCTTATTAAATGCGAGTCCCGATAAAAATTGGAATTTGTTCCTGCTACTTATGTAGAAATGCAAATGTAAACTATGATTGAAACTGCACAATCCGGTTGCTTTTTATATCCAAAAGCCTTTCTTCTTTTCATTATCCTTAAAACCATATTGCTTTAATGAATTAAATTTTTTACTTTTGACGATGAAAATCTTTTTGTATGCCTGCTATTGGTTTTGCAATAGAACTTAATTACACAAAATGATAAATATTGAAAGACAAGTTGAATATTGGTTTTCCAGTGCTTATGATGATTTAGAGTCAGCAAAGGTTCTGATAAACAACAAGCGATATCTACAGGGTTTGTTTTTTTGTCATTTAGTTATTGAAAAGGCAATCAAAGCACTAGTTGTGAAACAAACATCTGAAATTGCTCTGCGCTCACATAATCTTTTGTATCTCTCTGAAATTGCAGAAATCATTTTTAATGAAGAAGATGAAATCTTTCTTGGAATACTTATGAAATATCAACTACAGGGACGTTATCCCGATTATCAGCCTGCTATACCAAGCGAAGAGAAAGTGAACAATTATTTAAGAAAAACTGAAAACCTACTATTATGGATAAGGCAGAAGTAATAGAACTATTAAAAAAATACATTTCACTAATAAACAGCGACGGAATTGCGGTTTACAAAGCATTTTTGTTTGGTAGTTACAGTACCAATACCGCAACTGAAGCGAGCGATATAGATGTGATGATAGTGTCGGAAAAATA